>JBBRIN010000190.1:0-7078 GCA_038221115.1 Tepidisphaerales bacterium | reverse complement strand
CTTCAATAAAGCCGTCCTGTACGGCATCTGCGTGGGCAAGGTACGCGGCCAGCGGTAGACCGAGGAGGGCCTCCCTTTTGCAACTTATCTGCGGCAGGTCCGAATCCTTCACGCCGGATGCCGCCTTCTCCATGCGCCTCTTGCGAGTGTAGAGTAGCGTGCAGGCTTGGAGGAAATCCGTGCTCTCGATGTGCTTGAGGACCCGACGAGGATTGTCCTTTCCGATCATCCGTTGGCTGCGGCCCAAGGCTTGCTTGCCTAACGGAGAATGCCAATCCTCGCGGAGGTCGAAGCTGGAAGCCGCGTAAATCGCCGTCAACAACTCGAACGCGTCCAGCTTCTTACCGCCGACGTTAACCTTCTCGAACACGAGACAAATCGCTTCTCGGCTGTTCTTCTTGTCGAGACGGATGATCGGCATCTTGTATCGCTGAATGTTCTCGACGACACCTTTGAAGAACTTTTTCTCCAGTTCAAGGCGGTCAGGTTTGCGGTCTTTCCAGTGACCTCGCCATGCGAACTGCCAGTCGGTATGGTCAAATACCTGATTGAGTGGGAACAAGTCATGCTCGTACTCGGACGCGGGGGTCGAAAGATCAAGGACCACGTCGCGGCCGAAGTTGGTGCGGATCACTCGATCGGCCGGGACGCCGACGATTGCTTCCTCAATGTTCGCGGCGTCCGAAGCGGCCTTCGCGATATCGAGATAGTAGAATCGCTCGATCTCCACCTTCTTCTGAGTGCGGGTGCGAATCGGTTTATTGCAGTACATCGCCTGGAAAAGTGATGTCATGCGCTGCTGCCCGTCCAACAGGAGTTCTTCAGGCGATGGATTAACATTGTCGACGCCAGCCAGCGTTCGCGGTTTGAACGCGACAACTCCGCCGGTCTCTAGCGTGAGGAGCGCTCCAACGGGAAAGCCCTTCGCGATAGACGCGATAAGGCTCTGCACGTCGTCATCGCCCCACACGTAGTCTCGTTGGAAGTCGGGGAGTTGCAGTTTGCCTCCATCCACTTTCCTGAGGATGTCCTTCAGGTCTTCCTTGGTGGAGTCAAACATCAGCCGTTCCTCGTGCGGGCATTGCGGCGCAGTAACGCTTCAACCGCTTGCAACCTTCGTCGCTTGTACGGTGGCGCGATTCGTCCGGATGTCGCCGTTCACTTTGCCCCACGCAGGCCCTCCCATTCCACACCCACGTACACTTCGGCCATCGGCAATTCAACGCCCAGACAGCGCACCTTCAGCACCGCGTCGCGGCCGGAGAAGGTCGTGAACGACCAACTGCCATCGGGTTGCCGGGAAAAGGTCTCCACCGAGGGACGGTCTTGGGACACCCGGATGTATTCCTCGAGCGAGGCGATCTCGCGGTAGTGGGTGAATTTGTCGCCCCGGTCGTAGGCTTCCGTGGACGGGGAGAGCACTTCGATGATGACGCGGGAGTTGGTCACCGTCATCGGGCGGGGATCGAGCGGGTCGAACTGGGGTTGGCCGCAGATGACGCTGGCGTCGGGGTAAACGTAGCGCGGCGTGCCGGGGATGCGGATGCGGAGGTTTCCGTCCAAAACGCGGCACGGTTTCCCCTTCAGCGCCGCGCGGAGTTCGCCAACGACGTTTGGGAGAATGACGCAGTGGTCGTAACTCGTTCCGGCCATCGCGAGGATTTCGCCGTCGTGGTATTCGTGCTTGTCCGAGGCATCGAATTCGAGTTGGAAATACTGTTCGACGGAATGGCGGGGTTTTTCGACCGGGATTCCCATGGCCAGGAGTATATCACGGGCAAAGTGCCTCTGTCGTCCCCCACCAGCACATCACTCATGCGTGGTGTCGTAGAGGTAGATCGCCGCCCCCGAGGCAGTAAAGCTCTCCAGCCTTTTGCCAAGCGTATCGATCAGGGCCGACTGTGCGGGCAGTTGATCGTCGCCCTCCGGGGAGAACACATGTGATAGCACAATCCATGCTCGCCGGTGATTTCGCAGGGTGGCCAACGCATCAGCGCGCGAGGACCAGTCCGAGCTCTGGAAATCATAAGTAGTCGGGTGAATCGTCTCCCAGTCGATCTGAGCGATGTTAAACCGCCCCGCGTAATACATGTACGGCTGCCCGCTGTAGACAAAGACCGCGTCGCCGGGCTGAAGGTGATCGGCGAGGTAGCGAACCACGGGGCGCAGCTCCTCGCGATGCGGCAGATCCGAGTACTCGGGGTCGGGACGAACGGACGAGAGGAGCATCGCGGCGCCGCGCGCGGTGTAAGCGATGAGCAGAGTGGCGAGGATGGCAGCCAATGGGAAGCGATGGGGGGAGAGCGGATTGGCGGCGGCCAGGCGGGCGAGGTCGATGCCGGCGGCGATCAGCAGGATCAGGATGGGGGCGGTGAACAGAAGAAGGCGGCCTCGGAAGGGATATGCGTGGCCCGCGGCGGCGGCGAACGTGACGGCAAGCGGCAGAGCGAGAGCAAAGAGTGTCCAGCGGCTATGGCGGTAGAGGTACCGCAGGCCGAGCAGCGCGGCGGCGGCGCTGAGGCCGGCAAGCCCGACGCCGGCGGGATTTTGGAACATGGCCAGCAGCGTGCGGAAGTACCAGTTGATCCGCGAGACGGAGACGGGCAGTGGAGGGAAGTCGGCATTCCAATAGGTGCGCAGGAGCGGGTCCTTCGAGAGCGCTCGCAGCGAAATGAAGTAGGCGGCTGCGAAGCTAAGCGCCCATGTCGCCGCCATGACGCCGAGTGCCATCAAGGGAACCTTGTGCTCCACGACGGGCCGGTTACGGCCTGGCTGGGGCTCGCCGGAAACGTAAGGCGTGAGCACCAGGGTCAAAAACGTGCCGGCGAGGACAAAGAGGGCGGGATGCGACAGCCAGATGGCCAGCGCACCGGCGATCGCGAGCGGCAGCAGGCTTCGTAGCGATGACGCAGGGTCGCGGGTCTGGAACAGCAGCCATAGGATCAGGAGCGTTACCGTGACATCGGTCGAGTATTGCTTCACTTCCGAGGCGTAATAGATCAGCGTCGGCGACAGCGCGAAGAGCGCCAGGGCTGCCAGCATCGCGCTGGGGCTGAGAAAGCGACGAGCTACCGCGTAAAACAGCGGAAGCGACAGCACCGATCCGATCAGGGGCACCAAGCGAAGCGCATATTCGGAATTGCCAAAGAGGGTGACCGAAAGCTTTTCCAGCAGCAGGAAGCCGATCGGCGCGCCCTGCGCATAATCCAGCGGCTTAAACAGCTCGGCGAAGGAGCGGCCGACGATGTTCAGGGCGAGCGAGGCTTCATCGACCCAGAGCGAGCGGGTGCGCGCGTAGAGCGCGGCGCGGGCCGCAGCGCCCAGGAGGATGAGCAGGATGGCGAGGCGCGATGGCCAGGGCGAAGTGGGCTTCACCACCGGACCGTCGTCGGGAAAAACTCGGCGATCAGCTCCTGATAGAACGGCTTGAGCGTCACGAGGTCAGGGCGTTGATCGGCCTTGGAATACAGGTCGTAGGGGTTGAAGCGCTTGACCCAGGCAAACATCTCGCGGTCGCGATCGGACATCAGGTGGTCGTATGCGCCTTCGCGATGGGCGGCGTAAAAGGAGTGGTAGCGGATCATGTACAGGGCCGGCTCGGGAAGATGGTCTTTGCAGATGTGATACATGTACTCGTCGTGGCCCCAGGACATCTGCACCTTATCCAAGCCGCAGTCTGGCTCGTAGATGCCGTTGGCGGTTTGGTATTTGGGGATCTGATAATCGGCGTTTTGGGTGAAGAACTCGGAGAAGACGACCTTTGACGAATAGCCGCAGCCGACGGGGAACGTGTCGCCGACGACTGCCCATTGGGGTTCGCCCCAGAGGCAGAGGATTTTGCCTAGGTCGTGGATCAGGCAGGTGAGGATGAACCAGCGGGGCTGGCCGTCCTTGCGCGCGGCCTCGGCGGCCTGCATGAGGTGCTCGATCTGGGATAAATCCGTGTCCGGGTCGGAGTCGTCCACCAGCGTGTTCAGGTACTCCATGGCCTCCCAGATCGGCATCTGGCGCTTGTCGCGCGAGAGGAACTGGCGGCGCTTGGCCTGCACGAAGTCATACGTCTGATGGGTGTGATTGAGACGGTAGAATTCCTTCACGCCGGGCCGGGCATCGGTACGGTAGTCGCGGAAGGTGGATGCATCTTTCCTGGGCTCGGCGCCGGCCGGCTCGGGATAGCGCGTCTTTAAGAATTCTTCCCAATGTTCGAGGTCTTCCAGAGGCTCGTTGACGGTGGACTTGCTGGACATGCGACGGCTCCCGGTCAGGATCAGATCAAATGGCGCGGTTTCTATTCGGAAATGATGCGACAAGGGTAAAGACTTGGGGGTGGAAGTGTCAATTAGAAAGGGAAGAGGGGGGTCGGCTGACGCGCTGGCGCTGCTGTTTGTAGGGAAGTATCGGACTCTGGCATAATGCCAGGCGTTCCTTTGGCGACGATGGGTCAATCCGTGGAGGTTCTATGCGAGGTTGGTGGAAGCTGGTGGGGTTGTCACTCATGGTTGCCTTGGGGAGTTGTGAGAAACAAAAAGGCACGGCGGGCGGGGCGGCACAGATTACGATCGCCGTGATCCCCAAGGGGACGACGCAGGTGTTTTGGAAATCGGTTGAGGCCGGCGCCCAGAAGGCGGGCGCGGAAGCGGGCGTGCGGGTCGTGTGGAAGGGGCCGTTAAAGGAAAATGACCGCGCGCAGCAGATCGCAATCATGGAGCAGTTCGTCAGCGAGCACGTCAATGCGATCGTGCTCGCGCCGCTGGACGACGCGGCACTGGTGAAGCCGGTGCAGGGCGCGACGGCCAACAAGATCCCCGTGGTGATTTTTGATTCGGCACTGCGCGGAAAAGCAGGGCAGGATTTCGTGAGCTTTGTGGCGACGGACAATCGCCGCGGGGGAACGCTCGGCGGCGCGGAACTGGCGCGGCTGCTGGGCGGGAAAGGCAACGTCGTGCTGCTTCGATACAACGAAGGGTCGGCGAGCACGACCGAGCGCGAGGAGGGGTTTTTGGAGGTCATGGGGCAGAACCCCGGCATTCACATGCTGCTGAAAGATCGCTACGCGGGCGTGACGGCGGACGAGGCGCGAAGGGCGTCGATGGAGATCCTCGATAAGCTGAAGGAGGCGAACGGCATCTTCTGCCCCAATGAGTCGAGCACCCTGGGGATGGTGCTGACGCTGCGACAGGCGGGGCTGGCGGGCAAGGTGAAGCTGGTGGGGTTCGACACCTCGACGGAACTGGTGCAGGCGATGCGCAAAGGAGAGATCGATGCGCTGGTCGCCCAGGACCCGGTGAAGATCGGGTACGAGGGCGTAAAAGCGGCGGCGGCGGCGGCCCGAGGCGAGAAGGTCGCGCCGCGGATTGATACCGGGGTGCGCGTGATCACGCGGGCGGACCTGGATCTGCCCGAAGTGCAGAAGCTGCTGGGGGAGTAAGACGCGATGAGCATCGTGGCCGATGACGAGCGGGGAGCGCGGCGGCCGTGGGCGGGGTTGCCGCCGCAGGTGGGGCCGGTGATCGGGTTGCTGGTGGTGTCGCTGGTGCTGGCGATCCTGCGCAACCGCAGCTTCGCGACGGCGGAAAACCTGGAGGTGATGCTCATCCAGACAGCGGTCGTGGGCACGGCGGCGCTGGGGATGACGATCGTGATCATCAGCGGGGGCATCGATCTGTCGGTGGGATCGAACATCGCGCTGACATCGGTGACGATCGCCATGCTGCTCAAGCACGGGGCGCCGCCGATTGTGGCGGCGCTTGGCGGAGTGGCGGTGGGGACATTTTGCGGGTTGATCAACGGTTTGTTTGTCGCGGGGCTGGAGCTGCCGCCGTTTATCGTGACTCTGGGGATGTGGGGGGCGCTGCGCGGGGCGGCCAAGGGGTTGGCGAACGAGCGAACGATCTATCCGGATCGCGATACGTGGCTCAATGAGCTGCTGCTGATGCTGCGGCCGGAGCAGCGGTGGATGCTTGTGCCGGTGGGCGTTTGGGCGACCGGCGTCATCGCGATCGGCGTGGCGGCGATGCTGCGCTACACGCGCTTCGGACGACATGTGTTTGCCATCGGATCCAACGAACAGACGGCGCGCCTGTGCGGCGTGGCGGTGGCGCCGACCAAGATCATGGTGTACATGCTCGGGGGCGCCTTTGCCGGCCTGGCGGCGGTGCTGCATTTCTCGAAGCTGACGATCGGCGACCCGACCACCGCGAGCGGGCTGGAGCTGGACGTGATCGCGGCGGTGGTGATCGGGGGGGCGAGCTTGTCGGGCGGGCAAGGCTATGTGTTTGGAAGTTTGATCGGCGCGCTGCTCATGACCGTGATCGCTAATGGATGCGCCAAGCTCGACTTGCGGAACTGGGTGCAGGAAATGGTGACCGGCGGGATCATTGTCGTGGCGGCGATCGTAGATCATCTGCGGCGCAGGCGGGCGCAAAGGCTGGGGTAGATGCGCTCACGTCGTTCAGTGGCGGAGGTAATGTTTTACAATGTCTTCGAACGCCTTGAAATTGATGCGGGCACTGATCGTGGGATTCGTTGCTGCGCTGGCGGGGTCGGCGCGGGGGCAGAACGACGCCGGGGGGAACGATAGCGGCCCAGACACGCTAAAGCCGGTGGCGATGTGGCATTTTGAGGGGCGCGCGGATGCGGGACCGCGGCCGCCGGCATATCCGGGGTTCGGGGCGAAGAACGCCGCGGCATTTAGTGATGGGAAAAAGCCGGTGCTGATCGTGTCAGGGCGCGAAGCTGGCGCGCCGGCGACGCAGCCGACCGGGGCGGATGTGATGCCGACCCCGGCACAACTTCGCTTCGGGCTGCACGATGCGATCACGCTGGAAGCGTGGGTGAAGGTGAAGGAGCTGGCGAGCGGGCATCTCGTTTACGTCGTCGGCAAGGGGCGCAGCAAGGGGAACACCAAGAATCAGAACTACGCATTGCGGCTAAAGGGTGCGGGGGATCAGGGGAAGCTCAGCTTTTTGTTTGCGACCGCACCAGCCGGAGAGGTAGCGGCATGGCATCGCTGGACCGGAGACAACGGTTTCGCCCTTGGTGGCGACCGGTGGCACCACGTTGCCATTACGTACACGTT
>JBBRIN010000189.1:0-7083 GCA_038221115.1 Tepidisphaerales bacterium | reverse complement strand
CCAGAAAGCCCGCCCGAATCGCCTCCACGCCCTCGCGAAATTTGTGGCGCGCCGTCCCCTGGTTGCCCATCTGCGTCGCAACTTTATATTCTCGCGCCGCCAGTCGAAGCTGCCGCGCCTCCCACACGTCGTGGCTCAGCGGCTTTTGCGTGTACACCCCCTTGCCCATTTTGATCGCCATCATCGTGGCCACGGCGTGCGTGTGATCCGGTGTCGATACCGTCACCGCGTCGATTTCCTTGCCGAGCTTATCGAGCATCTTCCGGAAATCGGTGAACTTCTCCGCCTTGGGATGACGCTGGCTCTTCGATGCCAAGCGCGTGTCATCGATGTCGCAAATGGCGATCAAGTTCGCGTGCTTCGATGCCTGCTCGGAATCACCGTCACCCTTCCCGCCGACGCCGATACTGGCGACGTTAACCCGCTCGTTCGGCGACTTGCTCGCCAGCTCATCCGCCCAGGTGGGAAGCCCCACGACCCAAAAACCGGCGCCCGCTGCGGCCGTGTACTTCAGAAGGTTCCTTCGGGTCGTCCTGTGGCGCATGCGATTTCTGCTCGGATGGAGCAGCTCCGGTAGGTGCAAGGGCGATTAGTTTCGCTCAAGCGTCCGCCCAAGCAAGACCCCGATTTATATCCGCCCGGATCGATCCCGTTGCCGAAGATGGCGTTCGTCCCCTGCGGAGTTTGGAGCAAAATATAACGCGGGCGACCAACGAGGCCGCCCGCGTCTGAATTCACTAACAACCACCGACTATCAACTATCAACTACACTTTTACAGTCCGCCCGGCTTCCCGCGCCCGCCGCCTAGCATTCGCAACTGCAGCGACGTCGTCACGACCGCTTCAACCAAGTCCGCCGGAATGAACGAATCGATCCGGATCGCCGGGCCATCCGTCGCCACCGCGATTCCGATCGGCGGAAGGTTCGGCTTCATGCTGATCGGGATAGGGATCCCCATCATCTTCGCATAGTTTGACGCCGTGTTAACGATCTCGTCGACGGCGACGTAAAACTCGCCTACGCGCTGCTTCGGCAGTTGCTGGGCCACGAGCATCACGCCCTCGTTCTTCGAGAGGTTGTCCTGTTTTTCCTTGGACGCCTTGATCGCCGCGCCGATCATCGCGTCATCCACACCGGACACCACCAGCACATGCTGATCGTCGATCGCGCCCATGTACCCGCCGGCGCCGCTGGGGCCATACATATAGGTCAGCATCATCTTGACCTGCATCGCCTCCGGCGAATTGTCGTTGGGGTCGATGCCGCTCGTGAACTGGTTGAACTGTACGCCGTCCACGGTTTTTACATTCGGCGTCACCTCAAACTTCATCATCGGTCGTTTGACGCCGCCCGGCGACGGCATCAGCTCCATGAGCTTCTGCTCGGCCTCGAGCGCCTTGGCCTGTCCGTCGAGAATCGCCTTGGCATCGCCCGTGGTGATCGCAACCGTCTGAATCAGCGCCGATGCGCCCAGTGCCCCGCTGGGTTGAATCACTCCGAACACCTGCGCCTTCTGCGCAGCCACCACTTTCTTCATGGCGTCGACGAACGAGATGATCGGCTTCATCTCGTCGCCGCTCTTGGCCAGCTCGGCTTCAATCGGGGCCAGGAAATCCTCCATCACCTTCTTGCCGCTGTCGCCCCCGCTCACACCGCCGCCGAACATCAGGTACTTTGCCTCCGGCAGTCCCGCCAGGAGCGAACCGCTGCTGTTTTTCACGCCGCCGAAGGCCTTGCCGAGATACGATCCGGCCTCGAAATCCGCCATCAACGACGTGCCGAACCCCTTTTCGCTCAGGTTCAGGCTGAACGAGGCGAACCGCGCATCGCCCAGGAACTCCTCGCCCAGCCATAGCGCCTGATTGACCACCGACTTGATGAGCGCCGAATACTTCGCCGTCTTCTCATCGCCCAGCACGGCCTTGTCCAACTGAGCCAGCATCTCGCCCTTCTTGGCGGTCAACAGCTCCTTGAGCTTGGGCCCGAGCACCTTGAAGTTCACCACCGCGACCGCGTCCTTGCTGTCGAGCTCCTTGGCGGTCGCGCCGCTTGCCTTGAACCCGTCCGGCTTTTTGGACAGGTTCTCCTTCTTGTCCGACAACACCGCGTAGTTGCCCCAGTGGGCGACGAAGGTGTCGTCATTGTCCTTGTTGCCCGCAAAGCTGAAGTGAATGACGTCGAAGTCGCCGTCCTTCTTGGGATCGCCAAAGCTCCCGACGAACGCCGCATAATCGCTCACCGGAATGAGCGCGATCGCCGACGGCTCGGCGGCGTTCAAGTCGCCGTTCAGCACCGCTATCGCTGCGTCGCCTCCCTTGTCGATCCCCGCACCGAGGTTTGCCTTTCCCAGCAACGCGCCCAGTGGGTCACCCGCGTCCGGAGTCATCTCCACAAGCCCGAACTGCTTCGATAGCGCCGCCGCCTTGTCGTTGATCGCCTGGAGGTTCTTCAGCTTGACGACGACCAGCGCATCGCTGGGGATCTGCTGAAGCACCTGCGCCGGCGCGCTCGCGGCGAAACACAGCGCCCCGATCGCGGCGATCGCGCCGGTGCGGGTGAAACGGGAAATGCAATTCATGTTCGCTCCTTCAAAGTTCCTTCCAATGCGAATCGAGGCGCTCCGGGTCACACCCTGGGCCGTCGCCTCGCCCGCGAGATTCATATTCACGATTTCCGCTACATCGATGACGAAACCCCAATCCAGTTATTTCATGAATGCACGGCAGCGGCTCATGTTACTGCCCCGCTCGACTCGGTCAACCGGCCTTTTAGCTCCACCGATTGGACCGCGTGCCCGTCTCCGTGACACGCGCCGTCGGGGGGTTTAGCGCCGGCAGCCAATCGCGAGTGAGCCTCGACCGACGCAGACATTAGACGCGACCAGCGCCTCCGCCTATTACAAAAACCCGCGGCGACTCTAATCCGCGTCCTCTAAACCAGAATCCAGGGTGCCGCACCCTCCGTCCAGTGTTCTCTGCTCGGCCAACCGGCTATAATCCGCACGATGCGGCTCCATCTGTTGGATCTTCCCTCCCCAAACCCCGCCGCTGCGCCGCCCTCGAATTTCGACAGCGGACCGCGCTCCATCTTCGCAGTGCGCGTCCTGCGCATCAGCGTCACCGATCGCTGCAACTTTCGCTGCCTCTACTGCATGCCCGAAGAGGGCGTCCGCTGGCTTCCGCGCGACGATATCCTCAGCTTCGAGGAGATCGCCGACGTGGTGCGCGCCGCCATCGACCTTCACGGCATCCGCCGCTTCAAGCTCACCGGTGGTGAACCCACCGTTCGCCACGGCATCGTCGATCTTGTCCGCATCCTCCGCCGCATCGACGGCATCGAAGATCTTTCGCTCACCACCAACGGAATGCTTCTTGAGGATCTCGCCGGGCCGCTAAAACATGCCGGCCTCGATCGCATCACCATCAGCCTCGACAGCCTGCGCCCCGCGCGATTCCGCCAGATCACCCGCACCGGCGACCTCGCTGCCGTGCTGCGCGGGCTCGATCGATGCCAGGCCGTGGGTTTCACCTCCCTTAAGATCAACTGCGTCACCATGCGCGGCTCGAATGACGACGAATTCCCCGACTTCGCCCGGCTGACGCTCGCGCGCCCGCTCACCGTCCGCTTCATCGAGTACATGCCGCTGGGCGACGCGGCGCTGATGCATCCGCGAGCGTCGGCTCAACGGGTCTCCCTCGACGAGACCGGCCCCGCCGGTGGCTGCGGCGCCCAAGATCGCGGCGCTCAAGCCTTCATCTGCGAAACCGAGGTGCGCGAGCGCATCGAAGCTGAACTGGGCCCCCTGGTCCCCGTCGATCGCGAGACCGAACCGGGCGTAGGCCCTGCCGTCCCCTACCGTCTCGCCCTCGGCAATCCCGCCGGCCGCATTGGTTTCATCAGCGCCATGTCCGCCCCTTTCTGCGCCACCTGCAATCGCCTCCGCCTCACCGCCAACGGCGTCCTTCGCTCGTGCCTCTTCGAAGGCGGCGAAGTCCCCATTCGCGACCTGCTTCGGCGCCACCCCGGTCCCATCGAACGTCCGCGCGTTCTGGCGGACGCGATGACCGAATGCATCCGCCTCAAGCCCGATGTCCACACCCACCACGGCAACGAGCAAATGAGCCGCATCGGGGGATAGAAATCCACGAATCGCACGAATCAGCACGAATCCCGATTGATGACAGGAATATCCGCGCGTGATCTCCATGTCCGGGTTTCTCTTTTCTTCATTCGTGCCCATTCGTGGCATTCGTGGATCATCCGACTTTTCTTCTCCCGACCTGTCTCTACAATCCCCCACCCGATGGCCAAGGAGAAAAAGCGCCGCAGCGATCTAATTGACCGCCTTCAGTACGCGGCTCTGAGACTCGCCTCCATGCTCCTGCACTGCTGGCCGGTCAACGCCAACCTCAAAACCGCCAAGCTCCTCGGCGACCTCCTCTACCGCTTGGACAAGCGCCACCGGGAGCGCGCGCTCGCCAACGTCCGCCGCAGCTTTCCCGATCTCACCGATCGACAACGCCAGCACCTCGCCCGCCGCAGCATGCAGGAGATCCCCATGCTCGGCGTCGAGGTGCTCTTCACCACGCGCCTCGTTCGCCTCGAAACCTGGACCCGTTATGTCGAGCTGCAAAACTTCAGCGACACGCTCGCGCTGCTCATGCGCAAAGACCAGGGCCTCATCCTCCTGACCGCCCACTATGGCAACTTTGAGATCCTCGGCTACGTCCTCGCCCTGCTCGGCTTCCCCACCAGCTCCATCGCCCGCCCTCTCGACAACAGGTACATCAGCGACTGGCTCTTCGGCGTCCGCGAACGCATGGGCCAGAAGATCATCGTCAAGAAAGGGGCTACCCAGGAGGTCATTGACGTCCTTACGTCCAATGGCGCGGTCGGCTTCGTCGCCGACCAAAATGCCGGCTCCAAGGGCGTCTTCGTCGACTTTTTCGGCCGCAAAGCATCCACCTATAAGTCGATCGCACTCGTCGCCATGGAATTCAACGTCCCGATCGCGATCGGCTACGCCCGGCGAATTAACGACGAGTTCCGCTTCCACGTCGGCGTTGAGGATCTGATTCAGCCCGAGGATTGGGCCAACGAGGCAAACCCCCTCCGTTACATCACCCAGCGATATACAAAGGCCATCGAAGCATTTATCCGCACCGACCCCGCTCAGTATTGGTGGGTGCATCGCCGCTGGAAAACGCGCCCCAAGGGCGAGCCGCCCGAGCCGTATGATTGAGCGCGGGCCCGTTTATATAGCCGGCGAGCTTGCTCGCCGCGTCGGAGGGCCTCACCAGCTCAACCCGCTAGACACGGCGGGCAAGCCCGCCGGCTAAGCAGGTTCTCGCCCGAACAAAACATCTTTATACGATCGGATCACGCGATCCCACGTATACCGCTCGCGCACCACCCGAATGCCCTCCGCGAGGACCCGGCCTCGCAATTGCCGATCCTCCACCACGCGCCGGATGGCTACCGCTAAATCGTGCACCGAGAGCGAGTTCGCCAGCACGCCGGTCTCCCCGTTGCGAATCAGATCGTTCACCCCCGGCACGTCCCGCCCCACCACCGGCACGCCCGCGGCCATCGCCTCGATCACCACCATCGGCATTCCTTCGCTCATCGACGGGAGCACCAGCATCCCTATCCGCGCCAGGGCCTCCTGCGGCCGCGCGACCGTCCCATGCATCGTCACCCGCCGCTCGAGTTTCATTAGCCGAATGACCCGCACCACCGACTCCCGCTCCGGCCCGTCGCCAACTACATGCAGGTGCACTAAGTCCCCCAACTGGGCGACCGCGTGTACCAGGTCGGGCACCATCTTCACCGGGTCGAGCCGCCCTAAGAAGCCGATCGGATAGGGCCGCGGATCCGTCCCGGGAACCGGCGACGCTGAAAACTCGCCCGGCTCGATCGCATTCGGAATGACGATGAGTTTCTCCTCGGGCACCCGAGCCCAAACCTGCGCTACCCGCGCCACGCTCGCCGACGGGACGATCACACGTTCGGCCGCGTGATGCACGAACCGCTGCACGTGCCAATGCCACGCGGGATAGGCTTGCGTTGTCTGGATGGATTGGAAAAACCGCGCCCCGTCGCATGCCGGCTTTGCCGCCGCCGCGATCGAGTTGGCATGAACCAGAAAGCTGAACACGGTGTCGATCCCGCGCTCGCGCACCAGGTCGATCAGACGCCGCACCACCCATAAATCACCAATCCCCCGTGCCCCCAGCGCCGTCACTCCGATCCCCATCTCGCGGAGCTGATCCGCCACGGGCCCCCATTTGCTCAAACACGCAACTTCGACGTACACGCGCGGAGGATCATTCAGCCGGCGCGCGAGCTCGCGAACCACGGTCGGGGTCCCGCCGAGTTCCAGGTCCGTGTTCAGCAAGAGCAGCCGTCGCGGCACGGTCGAACGATACGGTCGCCGCTACACGCACGCAACGCGCCCTTTGAAGTCGTCAGACCGGCGCCTCTTCATCGATTGATTCAACGATCGCGACCTCCACCTTCACCTCAACGGGGCGCGCGATGGCAAACCACTGGCCCGATCGCCTCATCCCCATCCACGCGGCGACGATGAAGATCGGCACCGCGAACATCGCCATCGCCAGGTCCACCGCCCGCGTCATCGTGGCAACCGCCGCACACAACACCGCCAGTAAGGCGAATGCGGCTACTTCCGGCCCCCTGGGGATCAGTCCCTTCATCGGTGCATCCTTTATCGAAAAGCCCCGTCGCGCGGGTCGGCGACCACAACATCGCCTCCACCGCCGCGAACGTTCACTCCGTTTCAACTAAAGCCCGGGCAGCCGGCGCAACCCCTGAGTTCGCACCGGTGCCGCAGGGGGTTCAGACGCTAAAGATACGCCGCTGGTTCGCGCAGCGTTGTTTTTCCACCAATCGGGTAGGAGGGGGCCTCTCGGCCCCCGTCCTCGGGTGCGCGCCGAGTTTGTAGGTAGAAAAATGGCCTTTCATTGGGTTTGATGGAAGTTGCGTATCGACAACCATCTGACCAAGAAAGGCCGTCATGGATCTTACCACAGTCGCGCAGGACGTGCTGGCGTTGTTGGCAG
>JBBRIN010000188.1:0-7101 GCA_038221115.1 Tepidisphaerales bacterium | reverse complement strand
TCCATGCACGGCGGCGGTTTCGAGGACTCCCAGGGTGCCGGCAACCTTTAACCCGCGATCGCGGGCGAGCCGCCGGGCCAGCTTATCGTCGGCGAGCAGAAGGTCGGCCCGCAACTCGACTGCCAGGGAAATCGCTTCACGCTCGCCCGGCCCGGCCGAGAGTGATGGGTCGATCGCCGTCGCCGCGACGACGCGGAGCCATGGCGGCGGCGCGGCGATCCAGGCGCTCAGCGTGGGCGGGGTAGTTGGTCGAGACATCTCGTTCAGCACTGCCGGTGGGATGAAGACCTCGCCGTATAATTGTGAAAGCAGATTGATGTAATTGATGCGGACGAGAATATTGATGGGCGTTGCGTCAGAAACGACGATCATGCCAGCCCCCCGCTTCAAGCCCGGCGATCCCCAAGCAGTTTTTCCATCGCCTTACGGTCGTCTTCCAAGTCCTGCAGATCGTAATTCATGGGAATGCCGCGGCGCCCCAGCCACTCCAGCGCCTCAATGGACGAGGCAAGATCGAGCCATTCGGCGAGCTGGCCAGCGCTAATCCGGCCCGTTCGATATCCTTCGATGGCCAGAGCCTCAACCGCTGCGCGGGGAAGATCGATGGCTCCCCCCTTCTCGAACGCCTGCTTCACCGCCTCTGGTATCTCGATCGTCACCTGCATGATTGCTCCCGTATCCGGCGTTTGATCATAGCCATTCCATGGAGAGCCGTCTTATCTCGTCGTCGTCCTCAGCCGAAACGCCAGATACCCGCTCAGCACCTCGTGCAACGGATGCCCCGTGTCCACGAGCACGTAATGGGTGCTATTCCGCTCGCACCCCTCCCGAACCCGCATCTGAAACTGTTCCAGCTCGCGCAGATACGTCTTGCGCACCTCGCGCGGCCGAGTCATGATCTTCGGATTTCGCTCCAGCCCGTCAAACTCCACGATGCCTGTAAACGGAAACTGCAGCTCATAAGGGTCCATCGTGTGAAAGACGATGACCTCGTTGCCGCCGAAGCGCAGGTGCTGGATGCCGTCCAGCACCTTTTGCTCATCGTCGAACAGGTCGCTGATGAGGATGACGATCCCCTTGCGCTTGATCTGCCCGGCCACCTGGTGAAGCACGCCGCCGATGCCCGTCTCCTGTGTCGGCTTAAACGCCGCCAGCGTCCGCATGATGTTGTGCAGGCTCGCCAGGTTCCCGCTGCGCGGCACGTAATGCCGCACCGACGTGTCAAACAGCGACACCGACGTCGCATCGCGCTGATTCAGAATCAGGTAAGCCAGGCACGCCGCCATCGTCTTGCCGTAATCGAACTTGCTCAGCGCCGCCGCCGGCACATCCTTGCGCCCCCCGAATGAACCGCCCTTCACCCCCGATCCATAGCGCATCGATTCGGAGCCGTCGAGCAGGATATGCGCCACATAGTTCGTCTCCTGCTCGTACTGCTTCAGGTAATAGCGATCGGTCCGCCCCAGCACTTTCCAGTCGAGATGCCGAATATCATCCCCCGGCACATATTCCCGATGCTGCGTGAACTCGATCGAAAACCCCCGAAACGGCGACTTGTGTTCCCCGGCCATATACCCCTCGACCACATACCGCGCATGCAACCCCAGCGCCTCTGCTTTCTGCACGGCTTGAAGGTCGAGAAGGTTCTGTTGTTCAGCGGGCACGGAATGGGATTAACACGAAGCCACGAAGGGCACGAAGAAAAGACAAAGCTAAAGAATGACGCGCTGGATGCCCTCCTTGATGCGGACGACGTTGAAATTGATCAGGAATCCGAGACGCTTGCCGGTCAACTTGAGGTAGGTCATGACCTGGGCTTCAAAGACGGGGATCATCTTCTCGAAGGCCTTGACTTCAATGATGACGAGGTCTTTGAAGAGCAGGTCGATTCTAAAGCCTTCGTCGAGCTCGACGCCTTCGTAGATAATGGGGACCTTCACCTGTCGACCAACGGTATACCCTCGTTTTCGGAGCTCGGCCGCGAGGCACGCTTCGTACACAGATTCGAGCAACCCGGGGCCATACCGAAAGTGCACCTTAAAACTTGAGTCGACAATGTCGGTGGCGATTCGTTCAATTTCGATTGACGTGGCATCACCGTATGGCATTCAACACCCGCCTTTCTCTTCTTTCGTGTCTTCGTGCCTTCGTGGTAATTCAAATCTTCATGTGTGTTTCGCGTTGCGCGGGACCGCTTCGAGAATTTTGCGGGTGATGTCGTCGGGGGTGACGCCCTCGGATTGAGCGGCGAAGTTGGGGATAATGCGATGCCGAAAAATCGGCAGCACCACCGCCGCCACATCGTCCACGCTCACATGGTATTGCCCCGCCAGCATCGCATGGGCCTTCGCCGCCAGGATCAGATTCAAGCTCGCCCGCGGGCCGGCCCCCCACGTCAGCCACTTCTTGCAGAAATCCAGCGCCTCGTTCGTCTTCGGCCGGGTCACCGCCACCAGTTTTTGTGCATACCCCAGCACATGTTCGCTGACCGGCATTCGTCGAACCGTATTCTGCAGCGTGATGATGTCCTGCGCCGACAGGATCGCCGACGGCTTCTCTCCGCCAAGGCCGGCCGCCATCCGCATGATCGCGCGCTCTTCCGCCGCGCTCGGATAATCCACCTGGATCATGAACAGGAACCGATCCAGCTGCGCCTCGGGCAGCGGATAAGTGCCTTCCTGCTCGACCGGGTTTTGCGTCGCCAGCACAAAGAACGGGTCCGGCAATTTGTGATCGACCCCGCCCTGGCTGATCCGCCGTTCCTGCATCGCCTCGAGCATTGCCGCCTGTGTCTTGGGCGGCGTCCGGTTAATCTCGTCCGCCAGGATGATGTTCGAGAATATCGGCCCCGGCAAAAACTTGAACCGCCGCTCCCCCGTCGACGGATCCTGGTAAATCACCTCGGTGCCCGTGATGTCCGACGGCATCAGGTCCGGCGTAAACTGGATGCGCTTGAAGTTCAGGTGCAGCGTCTGCGCCAGGCTGCTGATGATCAGCGTCTTCGCCAGCCCCGGCACGCCGACCAGCAGCGCATGACTCCGCGTAAAGATCGAGATCAGGATCTCGTCGATCACGTGGTCCTGCCCCACGATGGCCTTTGCCAGCTCCGCCTTAATCGCCAGGTGCGCCGCTTTCAGATCCTGCACCGCCTGCAGCTCGGCATCATCGGGGCGCGGTCTGCCCGCCGCCGGCTGACCGGCAGCCGCCGGCGGATACGGCGCGGGCGAGGGAGGCGACGGGGGCATAAATTCCTTTCCTGACTGGCGCACAGCGCATCACATCCGACGCATCGCGGCATCGCGTGGGCCTGCGCGCCCCGGCAAACCGAAAACGTCAAAACCCCCGTCGCGACACGGGCATACGAGTATACCCGGACGAATCAAACCGTGTTGAATTCGCCAACGCCCAGTGGCACGGGCGTCCCGCCCGTGCTGAGCGTACCCGCTCACATCGCCGGTACTCCGGCGATTCAGCAACGGCTTCGACGCCGACCGCTGCCCTTCACTTCCCCTAGGCTCCAGCCCACTGCATCGACGGCGATACCGCTCTCGCCGCCGGACCGCGTCGCGCCACAAAATGGGCCACGCCCAGCGCGTCTGCCGCTAGAATCGACGGCGATGTTTCCGCTTCGCTCCTCCATCCTCGTGCTCCTACCCGCCATAACCATCGCGGTCTCGCTCGCATCGAGCGCACAGCAAACGACAAAGCCCGCCTCGCGCCCCGTCAGCGCAACGACGTTGCCTTCCGTCACCTTCACCGATTCCCCCGCACTCGACGCCATCAAATCGCTTCTCGACCGGAGCAACTTCTCCGCCGCCGCCGATCGCATCGACGCATTGATCAACGACGACGCCGAAAAGTTGCTCGCGACCGAGGGCGGCGGTCTCATCTCCGTCGCCGCATGGATCGACGCGCTCCCGCCCGCCCGGCGCAGAGCCGTCGCCGCCGCATCGCGCGAAAAGTTCGAACCGATCGCGCGCCAGCGGCTCGAAGCCCTCCGCGCCAATCCCGCCGCTCGGCGCGAGGACTATTACACCCTCGCCCGCCGTTACCGCTTCACACCTTCCGGCTCCGCCGCGTACGGAGCCGCCGCCGAGTTATCGCTCCGCGCCGGCGATTTACCCGGCGCCGCCGCCTTCTACGAGTTGGCAGTCACCGGCGGATGGCTCCCCGATGAGGCCGTGTCGCGCCGCATCGAACTCCTCCAGCGCATTGTCGATGACGGCAAACCCTTCCCCATTTCCGAACCCGCCACCCAACCGGCCACATTGCCATCCAGCATCCCCGGCGCTCACGTTCCCTCCAGGCCTTCATCGCCATTCGCCGGTCCCATCCCTTTCGATGCCCCCTGGACCAACCTGCTGGCCGGCGCCGGCCAGCCCCGGCTTTTCCCGTTCGCCGCCGACGATCGCATCTTCCTCCCTTCGGCACGCACCGTCATCGCCCTGCGCGAGAGCGGCCAGGTACTCTGGACCAACGTCAACGGCTCGCCCGTCGCCGCCCGCCCAGGCGCAGCGCCGCCGCGCAAATTCGTCGTCGCCGGCGCTCCTGAGCGGATTGAAGGATTCCGTCGCCCCCCGCTCTTCGCCCCTGCCCTTCTCTTCGACGCCTATGGCCGAGCGCAACTGCTGGTCGCCCGGCAACTGGCCAGCACGGCGCGCGATGTCGACAACAGCTTTTCCCTTCGCGCCTATCGCGCCACCGACGGACGACTCCTCTGGTCCACCGAAAGCCAGCCGCAGTTGAAGGACCTGAATTTCACCGGCACGCCCGCCGTCAGCGGCGAGCTGACCTACGCCGTCGCCCTCGCCGTCACGCCCTCGGCTGACACCGCATCCCTCACAATCGTCGCCCTTGACACACTCACCGGCGCTTTGCGCTGGCAGGCCATCCTCGCCACGATGTCGGGTCCGCGCGCCGATGCCGCTCCATGGGACAGCGCCTGGGAGCAGAGCGAGCCCTGTGTCGCCGCTGACGCGGTGTACATCACCCCCAACGCCGGCCTCGCCGCCTGCATCGGCCGCTTCGACGGCAAAATCCGCTGGGTCCGCCCCTATCCAACCGCTCGGCGCGAGCCCGCCACGATGCGCACTCGCGACGAACGTCGCGCCGCGATCGATGCCCTGCGCGACTATCGTCAACAGCGATCCAATGGCGACACCCCCGATGCGCCCCCAATCGATCCCGCCGTTTCGGATCGCTTTCGCTCCACGCCCGCTCTCTCTGCCAGCGCTTTGATCGCCGCCCCGCCCGACGCGCTGGACGTCTTCGCCTGGGACGCCGCCACCGGCCGCCCCCTCTGGACCTCCCCCGGCGATCCCAACGCCGTCACCCTCATCGGCGTCACCCGCGCCACCGCCCTCTTCACCGGTCCAACCGCCGTCGCCGCACTCAACCCCCGGACCGGCAAAAAAGTGTGGCGCTATGATCCTCCAAGAGGCTCCCCCATCACCGGCCCCGCCGTCGTCCGGGACGGGTTCGTTCTAGTCCCAACCACGTCCGCTATCATCACCCTCCGCGCCGAAGACGGCGCCTTTTCCCAAGAAAATCTCGGCGCTCCCTTCCTCCGCCGCACGCTCAATAGCGATGCCGTGAAAAAAGCATTGGAAGACGCAGGTGCAGCCGCCGCCTTTGGAATCCCTTCATCCGCAAAATAGTTTCTGCGGGATCGCTCAGATAGAGGTTCCCGCAGCTCGCTGGCGCGCCAGAAAATCACCGGGCTTCCTGCTCGTCCTCGTCCATCCACCCTTGCATCTCCGCTGCACTGAACTGCCGCGGTTCCGGCAGCGCCTGACCCTCCATCCGAAGACTCTGCGCGACAAGCATTAACAACTGCTGTTTCTCGTTCGGCGGCAACCGCCGCACCGCGGCCTCAATCTCAAGCAGCGTGCTCATGCCGCCATCTTAGGTTCTCGCGCAACGACCAGCAATTCAAACCTGCATCCCGGCGCGGGACTAATTCCGTTAACTCTATTGTATTGAACAGGTTACAAACACGAATGCGATGTCCGCTCCCTCGGTCCCTATGCCCAATTTGTTGCGCCCCGTCGCGCATTGTTGCGCGCCACCGAAACATCCTACCCTTCCACCGATATACCTACTATCCACTCCTCGCCGGCTGCTACAATGCCCGGCCGAGCCCTCCGACCCCAGCGGGAGAGACCGAAAATGCCCCCTCGACTGACTAAAGCCGCTCTCGTCGCAGCCTTCGCCGCCATCACACTCCCGCTCATCGCCGCTCCCTCCACCCCCAAGCCCAGCGACGGCATCCGCCAGGGCGAAACTCAACAAGCACAGATCAAAACCCAGATCGAGCGCACCACCGAAGACCTCACCAGCATCATCAATGAGCTCAACCGCAACGGCATCGGCGGCGAAGACGTCAAGATCCTACCCAAGATCCGCGACATCCTCGGCGACCTCACCGCCAAGGACATGGCCACCGTCATCTCCCTCCTCCAGGAAGCGCGCAACGCCATCGACCCCAGCCAATTCCGCGGCGGTGTCACCCAGGCCGTCGTCAACCAGAAGGCGATCATCTCCAAGATGCGCCAGCTCCTGCTCGAGTACAAACGCCAGCAGGAACTCTATGAGCTCTCCCTCCGCTTCACTGAGCTGGGCAACCGCCAGCACATGAACCTCAAGGAAGACAAAGCCCTCGTCCGCGCCACCGGCGGCTCCACCTCCGCCGACCGCCTCACCGACGTCCAGAAAAGCTCCCTCTCCTTTCAAGCCGGCGAGCAGCGCGCCCTCCGCGACGAAACCCACGTCTTGGTGCAACTGCTCGGCCAGCTCATCGCCGAATCCGAACCCGAAACCGCCGACCGCCTCCGCAAATGTCTTCAACAGGCCGAGCAGGGCCAGTTGGAAAAATCGCTCGACGAGGCGCTGGAGCGCTTGAACCTCGCCAACGCCTACTCCGCCGCCAGCGCCGAAAAGAACGCCCGCGACCGCCTCTTCGATCTCGCCCGGCTCGTCGCCCCGGCGGAGGATTCCGCCACCAAGCTCCGCAAGGCCGCCGAGCGCCTCGATAAGGCCATCGCCGAACAAAAGGTCATCATCGGCCAAACGCAAACGCTCCCGCAGATGGCTCGCCAGCGC
>JBBRIN010000187.1:0-7117 GCA_038221115.1 Tepidisphaerales bacterium | reverse complement strand
GCGTTTCTCAACGCGGTGGCCAAGGCCGATCCCAACGGGTTATACAACGCGAACATGGCCACCGGATTCGCCGCCGCGGGCATCTCTCAATCGGGCGTTTCGGGCAGCTACGTCTACACCACGACGAAGGACGCCAATTTCCCGGTGAACTACGTCTCGTTCTGGAACTCCGCCCGATTCGCCAACTGGTTGCAGAATGGCCAGCCGAACGGGGCGCAGGGGCCAAGCACGACCGAGGACGGTGCGTACACGCTCACGGCGGGCGGGATGTCGGCCAACACCATCACCCGCAATGCGGGCAAGACGTGGTATGTGCCCAGCGAGGATGAGTGGTACAAGGCGGCGTTCTACAAACCCGCCGGCGGATACAATCTCTATCCCACGAACAGCAACACACAACCGAGCAACGTGCTGTCGGCTTCGGGGACGAACAACGCCAACTATTACAACGGCGGTTACACCGACCCAACAAATTACCTGACGCCGGTGGGTGCCTTCGCGGCATCCCCGAGCGCTTACGGCACGTTCGACCAAGGCGGCGATCTGTGGCAGTGGAATGACGCAATAATTAGCGGTTCCTCTCGCGGGCTGCGGGGCGGTTCGTTCGCCAACATCAACGTCACCCTGCAGTCCGGCGACCGCAACAACGATGACCCGACGGATGTGTACAACAACATCGGGTTTCGTGTCTCCCAGGTTCCTGAGCCAGCTTCCGTGGCCGTTCTCGCGCTGTCAGTGATGGGGCTGTCCCGGCGGAGGCGTGCAACCCGATAGGCCTTTGCCCTTTTTCCCTTTTACCCTTTACGCATTTGAATGCAGAAGGGTACGGGGAGCAAAAAAACCTGCGCCGCCCGCCGCCGCCGAAGGCGGCGCGCGATTTTTTTGGTGAAAAACGGCTGTCGCGTGGCATCGCCCTTCCGGGCGGTGATTCCCGGCAGAAGCACCGGGCGGAAGCCCGGTGCCACGGGAAGGAAACGTCGCTGCGCGCTTCAACAGGCAACACGGGCCGCGAGCCACCGATTCTTTTGGTCAAATGGTACGATGTGACCAAATGGATGCTGGATCGGATCGAGAGCTTCCCGAAGAACCAGCGATTCGTCTTCGGTCAGCGGCTTGCCGACAGGACGCTCGGAATTCTGGAGTTGCTAGTCGAGGCTTCCTACACCGCGCGCAAGGCCGACCTACTGGCGAAAGCAAATCGTGACCTG
Organism: Tepidisphaerales bacterium; assembly: GCA_038221115.1. GTDB lineage: Bacteria > Planctomycetota > Phycisphaerae > Tepidisphaerales > Tepidisphaeraceae > JANXVV01. The sequence continues at coordinate 5,909 of JBBRIN010000187.1, read as the reverse complement.
GAAGTATTGCGATGGCTCGTCCGGATTGCGACAGACCGCAAACTGTTCACGCCGCGCCAGTACGAGCATTGCTGCATGAGCCTGAACGATTGCGGGCGGATGCTCGGTGGATGGTGGAAACAGGCGTTAGGCAAGGAGCAGCCCCGCGATGCACCGCGTGAAACACCTCTTTGAATCGGTTTGCTCGATGGCCAACTTGCATCGGGCGGCGATCGAAACGCTGCGCGGCAAGCGGATGCATCTGCCCGGGGCGCGGTTCTTCGGTGCGCTGGAGAAGGAGCTTCCCTCGCTCCATGAGGAGCTCGCCTCGGGCAGCTATCGCCACGGCGGGTATCACTATTTCCGCATCTGCGAGCCCAAAGAACGGCTCGTGGCGGCGGCGGGCTTCCGCGACCGCGTCGTGCATCACGCCATCGTGCGGGTGCTGGAGCCGATCTTCGAGAAGCGGTTTATTGAGGATTCCTTCGCCTGCCGCGCGGGCAAGGGAACGCACGCGGCGATGCGCCGGGCGCTCCACTTTGCGCGCGGGAACCGATACGCCTTGAAGTGCGACGTGTCGAAATTTTTTCCCAACGTCGATCACGCGGTGCTGATCGGGTTGTTGGAACGGGTGATCGGCGATGCGCGAGTCATCGAGCTGATCGGCGGCATTCTGGCGAGCCACGTCGATCGGGTCGAGAACGAATGGGATGCGGGCGCCGGGTTGTTCGACTATCAAACGCTTCGGAAAGGCATCCCCATCGGGAATCTCACCAGCCAGTTTCTCGCCAACGTGTATCTGAACCCGCTGGATCATTTCGTGAAGCACGACCTGCGGTTTCCGGGCTACGTCCGCTACATGGATGATTTCATCCTTTTCGGAGACGACGCATGGGTGATGCGCGAACTGGGGAACCGGGTGAAAAACAAGCTCGGTGAATTGCGGCTGCGGATGCACCCAGACAAGTACCGCCTCGTGCGGACGGACAAGGGAGTCGACTTCGCGGGGTTTGTCGTCTTCGATTCCGGACGGGTCCGCGTGCGGTCATCGAGCGTGCGGCGGTTCGATCTTCGCTATCGGCGGCTGCTTGGGGAAGCCAACCACAAGCAGCGAGATCCGGCCGACGTGACAATGCGCGTGCGGGCCTGGGGCGCGCACGCCGCCCACGCGCAGAGTTATGGTTTACGATCCACGCTGCTGCGCTTGCGAAGGCAGCGCCGCCAGCGCACGAACAGGGTGACCGGGGCGAGATAGCGGTTCCTATCGCGGGCTGCGGGGCGGTTCGTTCGACAACAACAACGACAACCTGCAGTCCGGCAACCGCAACAACGATGACCCGACGGATGTGAACAACAACATCGGGTTTCGTGTCTCCCAAGCCCCTGACGGCAGCCACCGAAATGCAGGTGGCCCAAACCTGCGGCCCGATCCGGATGGGTGTCAAAAGCGCATCCGGCAGTGCCGTGCTCAGGGACCACCCGGCCATCCGGCGTGCCCGTCAATTTGAACGGGCAGGCAAAGAAGAAAGCCCGGCCGTGGCGAGTAGCGGCAAGGCGAAAGGCGCGGCCGGGCTGTTTGTTCCGCTCAACCCGCCTTGGCCTTCTTCCGAACTGGAACCTCATCCAGATCGATGTCCCATTCACAGGGCGTATACGCAAGGATCATGCCCACCTTCCGATTGACCATCGGACCAAGGGCGCGTTCGAGGGCGGTGCGGATCATCAACTGACGGTCGTAGTCGCCCTTGCGTGCGAACGTTTCGGAGATGACCGAGCCATAGTGCTGTGTGCCGTATTTTCGCAGTGCGAAGCGCGGCTCGCGAAGCTTGAGCTCCTTCGTCAGGATCTCTTTCAGTCGGGTCTGGGTCAGGGTTGCCATAGTGCCTCGCAAGTCTTGACGACCGCCGCGCAGCGGTCGTGGAAATCGGTTGACGCGTGCTTGAACGTCCGTTGCTTGTGAACTTCGCCCTGTTTGCGCCAGCGCGCGTCGATCAGCCGGGTCGACGCGAATCGCATGTTATTAAACCAAAGCCGGGCTACGTGCTGGACGTTCGCGCCCAGTGTGTCTTGGATTCCCGTTGCACGCAACACCCCAAGGCTGCGGACGAGACCGAGCAGTTCGCGCAGGTCGTGGCCGGTCTCCAGAGTTTTCTTTCGCTGGCCGAACTCCGCATCGGCCTTCCATGCCGCCGCTCGAAGAATCGCCTCCACGGCTCGACCGGCCAAGTATATGCTGCCCGCAAAGCGCCGGGCGCGGAGCAAATCAAATGATTCCAGAAGCCGCTCGATCGCACCTTGCCGGTACGCGGCTTCGCCAAAGGGTTCGGAATTGGGGCGGTGCCTTGCCACGTCACTCTCGATAGCGTATCACAACCTGCTAATCAACAACTCCCTCTGAAACACCATCTCCTTCGGCAGATCCCCGGCGAGCTTCAGGAATAGTTCCTCCTGGCTCAGCAATTCCGCCTTCACTTCCGCAAGGTTCACCGACTGGATCGACTCGACCTGCTCGGGCGTGATGTCCATGCCCTCGAGGTCCAGGTCCGTCGAGCGCGGCATCCAACCGAGGACCGTTTCGCGGGCATACGCGCGGCCGCGGGAGCGGTCGATGATCCACTTCAGCACGCGCATGTTGTCGCCGAACCCGGGCCAGATGAAGCGGCCCTGCTCGTCCTTGCGGAACCAGTTGACGTGGAAGATGCGTGGGCAATCGCTCATCCGCTTGCGCATGCGGAACCAATGCACGAGGTAGTCGCGGATGTTGTAGCCGATGAACGGGAGCATCGCCATCGGGTCGCGGCGGACCAGGCCCACCTCACCGGTGGCGGCGGCGGTGGTTTCGCTGCCGAGCGTGGCGCCGAGATAGACGCCATGCACCCAGTTAAACGCCTGGAACACCAGCGGCACGGTGCGGCTGCGACGGCCGCCGAAGATGATGGCGCTGACGGGGACGCCGTCGGGATCGTTGGCGGCGGGGTCGAGGGCGGGGTTGTTGGCCATCGGGGCGGTGAAGCGGCTGTTGGGGTGGGCGGCCTTGCGGCCACTGGTGGGAACCCAGGGTTGGCCGGTCCAGTCGATGCACTCGGCCGGGGGCTCTTTGGTTTTACCTTCCCACCAGATGTCGCCATCGGGCAACAGCGCGACGTTGGTGAAGATGGCGTCGCGCGACATCGAGTGCATGGCGTTGGGGTTGGTCTCCCAGTTGGTGCCGGGGACGACGCCGAAGTATCCGGCCTCGGGGTTGATGGCGCGGACGAGGCCTTTTTCGTCCACCCAGATCCAGCAGATGTCGTCGCCGACGGTGGTGATCTTCCAGCCTTCGTCCTGATACTTCTTCGGCGGGATGAGCATGGCGAAATTGGTCTTGCCGCAGGCGCTGGGGAAGGCGGCGGCGACGTAGGTTTTTTCGCCCTCGGGGCTGGTCGCGCCCATGAGGAGCATGTGTTCGGCCATCCAGCCTTGCTGCTTGCCGAGCCAACTGGCGATGCGGAGAGCGAGACATTTTTTGCCGAGCAGGGCGTTGCCGCCGTAGCCGCTGCCGAAGGACCAGATGGTGTTGTCGAGGGGGAAGTGGCAGATGTAGCGGCGGTTGGGATTGACGTCGCCGAGGCTGTGGAAGCAGCGGGTGAATTCGTCGGAGTTGCCGAGCTGCTCCCAGGCGATGGCGCCCATGCGGGTCATCAGCCCCATGGAGACGGCGACGTAGAGCGAGTCGGTGACCTGGACGCCGACTTTTGCCAGAGGTGAGCCGAGCGGGCCCATGACGAAGGGAATGACGTACAGGGTGCGGCCCTTCATGCAGCCGTCGAAGAGTACACGGAGCCTGGCGTAGGCGGCCTTGTCGCCCATCCAGTTGTTGGTAGGACCGACCATGTCGTCGCTGGGGGTGCAGATGAAGGTGAGCTGTTCGCTGCGGGCGACGTCATTGGGGTTGGAGCGGTGGAGGAAGCAGTTGGGCCATTTTTCCTGGTTCAGCTTAATGAAGGTTCCGTCGCGCACGCCCTGCTCGAGAAGCATCTGGCGCTCGGCGAGAGTTCCATCGCACCAAAAGAGGCGGTCGGGGATGCAGAGGGCGGCGCACTCGTCGACCCACTTCTGGACGAAACGATTGAGGGTGGCTGGCGGGTGGGCGGGGGCCGGCTGGCCGGCTGGCGTCGTGGGGGTCGCGAGTTGAGTCGTCATGGGGATGCAATCCTTTCGCGGCGGATCGCGCGTGGGGAACCTGCCGCGGATGTGATCCACGGACGACGCTATCCGTTGAGCAGAGCGGGGGCAACTCAAAATGTGGTGCTTCTTCAGCGGCGAGGCAGTTGAGCCGACAATGAGAGATGGGGGCCTGTCGGGACACCGGGCCGCCGGCGCTTTATAATGAATGGGATGGACAGGAATGTGGCTTCAGCCATCGGGCGTTCGTTTTCCGCGGACGACGTGATGGCCCCGTACATCTACGTCTTCTACGCGTCGTTCCTCGTGTCATATGTGTTCACGCCGGTGATGCGGTCGGTGGCGTCGTACTACGGGATCATCGACGAGCCGGATAGTGTGCGCAAGATGCACTCGAGGCCGGTTGCGTATCTTGGGGGCGTCGCCGTCTTTCTCGGTTGGATTTCGGGGCTGGCATTCAGCCAGTTTCTGATGACGCACGGGGGCGAGCTTTCCCCATCGCGTCATCTGAGCATCAACTTCAGTATTGTGGTCGGCGCATCGGCCATCGTGCTTCTGGGGCTGTGGGATGACATTGTCGGCATGCCGCCGAGGGCGAAGATCGCCGGGCAGGTGCTGGCGGCGGTGTTCCTGCTGGTCTCAGGGGTTGGCTTGCATTGTGCGTTGCCGATGTTTCAGCCGATCAATACCCGCCTCATGTACTATTTTGGCTGGCAGGTTCCCGCGGCGGTTATCACGGGTGTCAGTTGTTTGATCGTTGTCGGGGTCATCGTCGCCTGCTGCAATGCCACGAATTTGATGGATGGGCTGGACGGGCTCTGTGGCGGGGTGACCGCGATTATCGCCGGGGGATTCCTGTTTCTGGCGATGCAAATTGCCCGCTTCGGCGGCGGTTACGACATCAACCTGGACGGCCTGCGCATTGTCCTGGGCCTGGCGTTGATGGGGGCGGTGCTGGGATTCGTGCCGTATAACTTCAACCCGGCGTCGATCTTCATGGGCGATACCGGAAGCATGTTCCTTGGGTTTTCCTGCGGCACGATGATCATCCTGTCGGCGGAGAAGACGCACCCGAAGTGGTTCCTGGCGTCGCTGGTCATGTTCGCGCTGCCGATCCTGGATACGACGCTGGCGTTCGCGCGCCGGTATGTGAACCGGCGGCCGATCTTCTCGGCGGACAGGCACCACTTCCACCACCAACTGATCACCCGCGGATTCAGCGTTAAGCAGACGGTGATGATCAGCTACGGCTTGGCGCTGTTCTTCGCGGCGGCGGGCGCCGCGGTGGTGTATATGCGAACCCGGTATGCGGTCGCTTTTTATCTGGTCATTTTCGGATCGATCGTGGTGGCGGCATACAAAATGGGGATGGTTCACGAGAAGCCGCGGTTCGTGGAGCGCCAGCCGCTGGGAGGATTTGACGTGGGGGCGGCGTCAAAGGAGATTCAACCGAATACGGTCATTGAGATCCGCGGGGACCACCCGACGTCGGTGAATTGAGCCTATCCCTTGGCAGTCCTGACCCATCGGGAGCACGTTGTTCAGTGAGGGCTAAGAAGGCTCTGGATACATTTTGCCTTTCCCCCGAGAAAACGTTACCTTTTACGGCGATGCGCTGCCCGTTCTGTGACGCGGACAAGGAAAGCCTGAAGGTGATCGACTCGCGGACCTGCGAGGGCGGGCGGGCGATTCGTCGGCGTCGGGAGTGCCTGGCGTGCAGCAAACGATTCACGACTTACGAGCGGATCGAGGAGCAGGTGAGGCTC
>JBBRIN010000186.1:0-7118 GCA_038221115.1 Tepidisphaerales bacterium | reverse complement strand
ACCAGCTCGCCAACTATTCTCCGTTGAAGAATTCCCCCTGCGCCCACGTCGCTTTCCATCCCTAAATCCGTTAAAATTCACGCTTTCTCGCCCGACCGGGCGGAGCTGTTTGGCGTACTATTTTTCAGGGCTTCATTACCCTTGGTTCGCCGACCGCCGTCGCTCGTTTTAACGAGCCATCGCGGCCCATTTTTGCGATCGGACCGGTCACCGGACGACGAGCCGCGCGGCGTTTGCGCGGCGGGTCCAACATCGCCGACAACCGAGTTTTAAATCATGGCTGAAACCGACCCCACCGCCAACCCGCCCGGCGGCTCAGGCATCCCCCCCACCGTCGACCGCATCGAAAATCTTCTCATCGAGCAGGAGCTTCAGGACTCGTACCTGACCTACGCGATGAGCACGATCATGGACCGGGCCCTGCCTGATGTCCGCGACGGGCTCAAGCCGTCGCAACGCCGCATCCTCGTCGCAATGAACGACTTGGACCTGGGCCCGCGCTCCAAGCAGCGCAAGTGCGCCAAGATCGCCGGCGACACCAGCGGCAACTACCACCCGCACGGCGAGGCGGTCATCTACCCGACGCTCGTCCGCATGGCCCAGCACTGGAACCTGCGCTATACGCTGGTCGACGGGCAGGGCAACTTCGGCTCCACCGATGGCGACCCCCCCGCCGCCATGCGGTACACCGAAGCGCGCATGACGTTCCCCGCCATGGAGCTCATGGCGGACCTCAACCTGGACACCGTCGACTTCCAACCCAACTACGATGAGACGCGCACCGAGCCGATGGTCCTGCCCAGCAAATTCCCCAACCTGCTGGTCAACGGCTCCACCGGCATCGCCGTCGGCATGGCTTGCAACCTCTTGCCGCACAACCTCCGGGAAATATGCGATGCCATCGTTCATGTGATCGACAACCCCGAATGCACGCTGCCCGACCTGCTGAACATCGTTCCCGGCCCCGACTTCCCCACCGGCGGCACCATCTGCGGCCGCGATGGCATCCTCGAAGGCTACAAGTCGGGCCGCGGCCGCATGACCCTCCGCGCCAAGATCAAAACCGAGCAGGTCAAAGGCGGCAAAGAGATCGTCGTCATCGAGGAAATGCCCTACGGCGTCATCCGCAAGACGATCATGGAATCCGTCGCCGAGTGCGTAAAGAAGGACCTGATCCGCGACATCAGCGGGATCAACGACCACAGCGGCCGCGAGCACGCCTGCCGCATCGTGATCGATCTGAAGCGCGACGCCGACCCCAACGTCATCATCACCCAGCTCTACCAGTACACGCCGTGCGAGATCACGGTGTCGATGATCAACATCGCACTGGTCAACCGCCAGCCGCGCACGATGGGGCTCAAGGAACTGATCCAGCACTTCGTCGAGCACCGCAAGGTCGTCATCACCCGCCGGACGCGCTTTCTGCTCCGCAAGGCCCAGCAGCGCGGCCACATTTTGGAAGGCCTCATCTTCGCCGTGTGCGATATCGACGAAGTCATCAAGCTCATCCGCTCGAGCAAGACGCGCGAGGAGGCAATCCAGCGCCTGCGCGAGCGCGCGTTCCGCATCGCCCCCGATCACCCGAACGCACCGAAGATCCCCGAGCGCCTGATGGCCCGTGTTGCCGAGCGGCCGGTCATCCTCAGCCAGGCCCAGGCCGAAGCCATCGGCCGTCTCCAGCTCATTCAGTTGGTCGGCCTCGAAATCGAGCGGCTGGTCAACGAGTACAAGCAGGTCGCCGAGGAAATCGAAGGCTATGAGTACATCCTTGCCAATGAGTCCGCGGTCATGGACATCATTCGCGAAGATATTTTCGAGATGAAGGAAAAGTACGGCGACGAACGCCGCACCGAGATCACCGGCGCCGTGACCGACGTGAACATGGAGGACCTGATCGCCCGCGAAGACGTGGTGGTCACCGTCAGCCACGCCGGCTACGTCAAGCGCCTGCCCATCGACACCTACCGCGCCCAGGGCCGCGGCGGGCGCGGCATCAAGGGCACCGAAAGCCGCGAGGGTGACTTCGTCGAACACCTGTTCGTTGCCAACACGCACGACTTTTTGCTCTTCTTTACCAACCAGGGCCGCGTCTACGAGCGCCGGGTATTCGACATTCCCGAGATGTCCCGTACAAGCCAGGGGCGATCCGTCGCCAACCTGCTCGAGTTTCAAGCCGGCGAGAAAGTGGCCAACGTCCTGGCGATCAAAGATTTCAACAAACAGGAGGAATTCCTGATCTTCGCGACTGCCAAAGGGACCGTGAAGAAGACCGCCCTCAGCGCCTACGCCAACATCCGCACGAACGGCATCATCGCCATCGGCCTGGAGGAGGGCGACTCGCTGATCGACGTCTGCGTCACCAGCGGCCACGACCATCTCATCCTCGGCACCAAGAGCGGCCTGGCGATCCGCTTCGAAGAGTCCGACGTCCGCGCCATGGGCCGCCCCGCCGGCGGCGTGACCGGCGCGCGCTTCAAGCGCGACGGCGACGCCGTCGTCTCCATGCTCGTCGTCCCCAACGGCGACAACACCGGCCGCAAAGTCCTCACCGCCTGCCTCAACGGCTACGGCAAGCGCACCCCCCTCGAGGACTACCCCGTCAAAGGCCGCGGCACCCGAGGCGTCATCAACATCGACGCCAACGACCGCAACGGCGACGTCGTCGGCATGAAGCTCGTCGCCGACACCGACGAAATGATGTTCATCACCGAAAAAGGCATCCTGATGCGCACCCGCGTCGGCGAAATCCGCGAAACCGGCCGCAACGCCGCCGGCGTCCGCCTGCTCAAGATCGATGAAGGCGACAAACTCGTCGCCATGGCTCACGTCGAGGTGGATGAGGCGGAGAAGATCGAAGGGACGGCCGATGGCGGTGCGGATGGCGCTGCTCCGCCGACAAGTATGCCGACAGATCCGGCACCGCCATCGGATGGATCCGACGAGTCTCCTTCTGAATAGCGATTCGCGGCGTCTTCCGCGCTTTCGCTATCGGCTTGCTGGGACTAAAGTTGGCGCCAAGGAGAACACCCATCATGCCTAAACCCAACTGCATTATCCGCAATTCAGCCCTCGCTCTGTTGGCCGCCATCGCCTTCACCGCCTCCATTGCGGCCGAGGAGAAGGTCAACGTCGGGCTCCAACTCTTTAGCCTACGCGACCAGTTCCCCAAGGATGTCCCAGGCACGATGGCGATCGTCGAGAAGTGGGGCTTCACGGACGTGGAGACCGGCAAGACCTACGGGCTGACGCCCGAGCAGTTTAAGGCGGAGCTGGACAAGCATCACCTGCGAGTCAGCGGCGGACACTTCCCGTGGAACCAGCTTCTCTCGGGAATTGACGGGGTGATCAAGGAAGCGCGGGCGCTCGGATGCGAGTACGTGACGGTGGCGTGGATCCCGCACAAGGGGGTGGGCCTGTCGAACGACGAGGCCGCGACGGCTGTCAAGCGATTCAACGAGTGGGGTGAGAAGCTCGCGGCTGCGGGATTGAAATTCACGTATCATTGCCACGGGTATGAATTCAAGGCGCTGGCGGACGGCACGACAGTCTTCGACCGGCTCGTGACTCAGACCAAGCCCCAGTGGGTGAACTTCGAGCTGGACGTGTTCTGGGCATACCACGGCGGCGCCGACCCGGTGAAGCTGATGCAAAAGTATCCGACGCGGATCGTGCAGTTGCACCTGAAGGACATGAAGAAGGGGGTGAAGACGCCGAACTACACCGGGCACGAGGAGAAGGACAGCGACGTGGCGCTGGGGACCGGACAGATCGACATCAAGGGCATCCTCGCCGAAGCGCAGCGGATCGGCGTGAAGCACTACTACATCGAGGACGAATCCAAGATCTCCGAAGAACAAATCCCCGCCAGCGTGAAGTACGTAAGGTCGATCGGATTCTAATTTACGGGAGCAGGTCGGCCACCCTGCTGCTTGAGATCCTGCATCAGTTCCTGCCGGGCCTTCTCCTGATCCGGCTGATCGACCGGCGTAAGGCAACTGCGAGGAATTGCCATCAATAGCTTTTGCGTCTGCGCCAGGCTCCTATCATCCGGCGTCGATGCCGCCGCCCGCTGAGCCGCCGCTTTGTACCCCTCAAACTGCCCGCCACTGGCGGTCTCCGGTCGGCGAAGCTGCGCTGCCTGCGGCAGATCGGGCAACGTCTTCGCGCGTTCGCGGGCAATCTTCACCCGGCTCGCAAGGCTCGGATGGTCGCTCATCATCGCCGGGGTCTTGTCGTACCCCTTGTCGATCATCGTCTGGAAAAAGTCGCCGAACTTGTTCGGATCCCACCCGGCCAGACAGTAGAAGTGGAAGCCGCAGGTGTCGGCCTCCGCCTCGTCGGTGCGCGTGAACTTCATACCGGCGAAGTTCGCCGCGAGCATGCCCAGCGCAGCCCCGCCGGCGGCGTACTCCTTCCCGTGCTCCTGCCCCCCTGCCACATACCCCGCCGCGCCGACACCCAACGCCGCCGCCAGCATTCCATACTGCCGCGTCGTCCCCTTCTGCACGTGCCGCGAATACACATGCCCAAACTCGTGGCTCATCACCGCCGCCAGCTCATCCTCGTTGTGGCACATCTGCAACAGCTCGTTATAGATGTACACGTGCTCCCCGCCCGTCGTGAACGCGTTTAGCGTCTTGCTGTTGACCAGGTGGAATTGGATGCCTTTGAACATCCAGGTCTCATCCTCCTTGGCATCGAAGTGCGCGGGCGGGCCCCAATGGTCGCGATCGGACTGCTGCGCCGCCGCCACGATGCGCGCGCCGATCTTCTGAAAGTAAGCATCCACCTCCGGCTGTTTGATTTCAGCCGGCCGAAGCCCCTGATCAAATCCTTCCGCCTTATCCACCACCGACCGATCCGAGGGCTTCAAATACGAACAGCCGGGCGCCGCGAACACCACAAGCAGCAGCGAGGCGACGCAGAGCGGGCGGATTTGAACGAGGGTCATGGTGATTACCTGAAATGTGATGAGGTCCAATGAAGCGGCCATGCGAGTGTAAATCACGTCAGAAACAGAGGCAATCATCGAACTGGCGCGGCAATTCGGCTGACTTGGCAGACAACCTGCGACGGCGTGACAACGCACACCAAGCGATATCTTCCCCATCTTCACACCCAGCCGCTGAATAACCGCATTACCGGACCAAAGCCGCAAACCGAAATGGCCTGGCCTTTGTTCCGGCACACTCCGGTGGCGGTCGGGCCGCGGCTCAATGGGGAGCCTCTTATTTGTTGCCACCGGAACATGGAGTGAGTCATGAGTGCATCGTTGTCGTGGAAAACGTCTCGAGTGGGATGCGAGGGTTCGAGCAAAATGCGAATTGTGCTGCACGCGAAACGGGGCGCGTCGAAGTGGCAAGGCGGGCCGCTGGTTCCGGATGGGTTTGAGGCGATGCGGCGCCGGACTTCCGCAAGTCGGACTGAGCCGGGGGCCAAGCGGCGGATCGAGTATAGCATCAGCGAGTTGGCCTCGGCGCATGCGATGATGCGAAAGCTGCGGCGCGGCGAAGACCTGCGGTTCGATAAGGTGGCCTCGGCGCGGCAGGCGCTGGAGCGCGAGGATTATTCGAGCGCGCTCAAAGTGGAGATCGCGGTGCAGCGGTTGTTGGAGGATCTGGGGGTGTGACGAGTGATCAGACCGAACGAGGCCCGCCGGCGCATCGTCGGCGGGCCCTCTTACGGTTTCGGCGTCGGCGTCGGCTCCCAGGGGTCGAGGGTTTGCTTGACCTGCTTTGGGGGGACGGTGGCGACGTGCCAGTCGAGGAAAAGGTAGTTGGAGCCGAGGAATTCGCCGTGGCGGAAGTGTTCGACGATGGCGTCGTACTCGTTCTGTTCCATGTAGTAGTCGCGTACCTGGGTGACCTTTTCGCCCATGACGACGATGTCGGAGGCGACGGTGATGATTTGTTCGCCGGTGGTGGTGATCCCGGTGATGCGGCTGTTGCTGGTGCGGACCATTCGTTTGGGCGATTCCTCGAGGTGCTTATTGAGAATGTAGGAGTGGGCCTCGGCGGCGTCGGGATCATCGGGGCAGATGAGGGTGCGGGGGTTCCAGACCGGGGGGTCGAAGACGTAGGCGGGCCAGCGTTCCTCGCGCGGGAGCGGGGTGCCGTTGGCGCGGAAGCTCATATTGCCGAGGGTGAGGAACTTGCCGAAGAGGTCGGGGGGGCCGATCGGGTAGATCACCCCACGGTTGTTGTTGGCGTAGATGAGCAGGAGTTGGCCGATGTTGTGAAGGTTAGCCTGGCAGGCAACGCTCTTCGCCTGCCTCATCGCCTTGCTTAGCGCCGGCATCAACATGCCGATGAGCAGCGCGATGATGCCGATGACGACGAGGAGTTCGACGAGCGTGAACGCTTTAGGGGCTGGGCGACGGGTGGGCATGGTGGTCACCGTAGGCTGACGTTATGGACGATTGTGGCACGGCAGGGGCGTAGATGCCAGTGGGTGAGGGGACGGTTGCTGATGTTTAGTGGGCTTGGAGCGGCGCGGGGGCAGTTATCATTTCGATGGCGATTTCGGCTGCTTTCCGGGATGCGCCGCGCCCGTCCAGAGTGGCAACCAGCTTAACAAGCTTTTCACGCTGCTCGCGGCGTTTCGCCGGATTCTTAAGGAATTCGATAGCGAGGTTGGCCACGGGTTCGTTGGAGCCGTGCCAGGGGATGACCTCCGGCACGATGCGGTACCTCGGCACTCCGGCGTCCGGAGGCGACCGTTCGGCCAGAATGTTGACCAGGGCCATCGAAGGCGTCTTCACAACCCAGCGGCCGACGGCGTTCCAGGCGAGCCAGGTAATGCGATAGACGACGATCATCGGCACCGCATAAGCGGCGACGTGGAGGGTGGTGGTGCCGCTTTTGGCGAGGCAGAAATCCCAGTCAGGGGCCATGGCGTCGATGGCGCCTTGCTCGATGCGGAAGTCCGGGCGGCTGGCGGCGAACTTGCGGACGAGGGCGTCGGTGGGAGGGGTGGTGGGGATCTCGAAGCAGGCACTGGGGAAGGCGGCTTTGATCTGATTGGCGACGTCGATCAGATGGGGGAAGTTGGCGCGGATCTCGGAGCGGCGGGAGCCGGGCATGATGCCGATGAGGGGCGCGCCCCCCCCCCCCCCC
>JBBRIN010000185.1:0-7123 GCA_038221115.1 Tepidisphaerales bacterium | reverse complement strand
AGCGCCACGCGCACATCCTTTGGCACATCCGCCGGCAGCGAATCGGGGGCCTTGATGCTCATCGGTCGGAGGGTAGGCGAGGGACGCGGAAATGGGAAGGGTTATCGCGGATCGATGCGTGCCGCGCGTTGGTACTCCGGCCGCACGCCCGCGAGCATGATTTGGCTCCACCAGCGCATCAACATCACCGCTCCGTAGGCGATCGGTAAGAGCGACAGCAGCAGAATACCGGCCAGCGGGCGGACATACAGGGCCGCGAAGCAAGCGTCGTACACGATGAGCCAAAGCAGGCCGTACAGCATGAGCTTCTGACCGGCCAGGCGTTTGCCGGGTGCGGTTTGGCGGATGCGCGCCGCCAGGGCGACCAAGAGCATCGCCGCCGCCAACGGGAGCATGAACCGACTGTCCAGCTTCAGCGCACCGGCAATCGACCCCTCATACCTTCGCCACGCTACGACCGCGACGGCTGCAAGATCGAACAGACCCAGCCCGCCCAGCACGCCCCACCAGTGAAGCTTGGTCAGAGGAGGGCGCTTTTCTTCCCACGTATAAGCGACCGTCGAGAGGATCGTGACGTGGTTCAGCAGGAAAAGCGGATGCCAGATCAAGGGAACCTGCGGGGCGGCAACAAGGCAATGGCAGAAGCGGACCAGCCCAAGGCTCAGCAGCCCGAGTCCCACGAGGTATTTGCCCGCGAAATCGTAAAACGCGATGAGCAATCCGGTGCCGATGGCCAGGATGAAGCTGAGGATGCCGAGTCGAAAATCCGGCGTCACCCGTGCGTAGTACCCAGCCGCCAGCAGTGCCGAGGCCGCCAGCAGGACGCAGACGACGTGAGCCGCAAAGACGCCGATCCGCCCGCTGGGGAGCGGTCGGGCGGCGGCGATCTGGGCATCGCGCCGCCGGTCGATGATGTCGTTGAGGCTCATCCCGAAACCGTAAAGCCCCACCGACACCAGCGCGACCGCAAGCGCCTGCCGCGCCGGTGGCCAACCGCCCCGATCGCGCACCGACCAACCCAGCAGCAGCTCGCATTGACTGTCGGCGATCGCCGTGAACACCAGCGCCATCCGCGTCAGTTGCAACACCGACAGCAATCGTCCAGACAACGCATGCATAAGTGACAAATCCCACTAGGCAGGTCCACCCGGCTAGGGTATGACCTCCCGCTCAAAAAGGGAAATTGCCGTCAAGTCGGGCACGCCTTGGATCATCTAGCCTTTCGATCCGATCGAGTTACAATCCCCCATCGCACGACTTTCAACTCCGGATGTCCCTACAAGCAGTTGGAGGGAAAGGTGGTCGAATTCGACGAGATTGAGCCCGCCAAAGCCGCCTATCCAATCATCGAGGACGCGCTGTTGCGCTATAGCCGCCAGCGCCGGCGCGGCTTCTCCGGCAAATAGTCCGATATAACGGCTGCTGTAAACATGGGCAGCATCCAGCCGAGCCCTTCCGATAATCATCCCCTGCATTTGCTGCATTTTGCTCCCCGCACTGCAAACTTTTTCAGCACTTCCCCATGTTTCCCAGTTGACACATCCGGATGCATCCCTAAACTCACCCCCGCTGTGACCGCCGAAGCTGGTTGACAAAGCGTCTTGCTGAGCTTTGTACGACCGGCGCGGGAGACCCACTTTTGTTGGGGCGTAGATCCAGCGGGTTGAAAGGCGAATTAGATTCTTCGCCGCCTCTCCCAGATCGAGCCCAAAGGCCCGGTGCAAGGGAGTAAACACCCCGCTCTGATCAGGCCACTTTTCAGGCCTAGCCCGCGGTCTCGGTCAACGACACATTTTGTCAGTCACGACGCAAGAAATGACTGCCAGTGTGTGCCGCTGCCGTCGGACATGAGGTCCGCCGGGGCAGACGCCGGCAAACGGAACCCTTCGTTTGCCACGTCCGCACGCCGAGACGCCCATGCGATCCCTGCCCGCATTCCGTTGCCTTTCTTTTGGCAGCGTCCTGCGAGTTGGTTCGTGTGAGTCAGCTAATCCCGTAGGCACGGTCGCTACGATTTTCGTTCTCTCCCCAAGGCTTTACTGGGGAACACGATGGAGTTGGGACGCTAACTCCGAACGACGATCCGACGCGGCCAGAGGTGCTTGACCCGCTCTTAATTGGCGGCAAGGGCCCCTCGGAAAAGGGCACGACGCCGGAATCCGGCGGCGAGGATCGGAACCTGTCAGGTGAAACGGCGTGACACCCGTCGATCCTGTCCCCTCCTTCCGGACCTCTCCACCCCGACGCCTGTGCAGACGAGAGCAGTTCGGTCCCGACGGCTGCGGCGCAATGCCGGGGTCGTGAGACCATCGTGTTCGCCGGGCGTTTTGACAGACGCACCCGGCCGTCCGGTGGTCCTTCCGTTCTTGGGATATCGAACACGCTTTTGGTTCACGGGACGCGCTTCAATTTATGCGGCCGCCCTCGTGATCCACTGGTGAGACATTCAAGCCCCTCTCCAAAGGAACTCGGGCCCGAGGAGAGCTAGTTGCGACGCCCCAGCCCCCGCGGCCAGGTCGAAGCGATACCGATGTCGAGAGCATCGGCGGCTTGGCGAGAAATCGGCCTCTGAACGGTCGCTTCCGCCATCTCATCCGCGTCACACGATCCCCAGAAACCCCGCCGCGATGGCGGGGTTTCTTCTTTTTCAGCGCCTTCCACCCACCGCCGCGCCGGCTTTGCCTGCAATTGATTCCCCCTAACCTTGCCGCTATAGTCGCCCCACTAAAATCGCGCATCCCAACGACTTACCTTTGATTCGGGGTCCCATGAGTGAGGCGGTTTCTCCTTCCGCGACCGGCAAAAATCCGTCCAGCACCCCCGCGCCACCCGCCAAGGGCCCCGCCGGGCTTCAGGGCGTGGTTGCCGCGCCCAGCGGCATCTGCTTCATCGACGGCAACGAGGGCCGATTGGTCTACCGCGGGTATGAAATCACCGATCTCGTCGGGAACGTCAGCTTCGAGGAATCCGCCTACCTCCTCTGGGACGAAAACCTCCCCAATCGCCAGCAGCTGGCGGCGCTCAAGAAGCAATTAGGCGAATCGAGTGCCCTCCCATCCCATGTCTCGGCGATCATCCGCACGCTGCCGAAACAGACGCAACCCATGGATGCGTTGCGCACGGCCGCCAGCGCCCTCAGTTCCGTCGACCCCGACCTCCAAAGCAATGAACACGACGGAAACCGGCGCAAAGCCGTTCGACTGACCGCCCAGCTTCCCACCATCGTCGCGACATTCCACCGGCTGCGGAACGGCCAGGAGCCCATCGCGCCCGATCCCTCGCTCGGCATCGCCGCCAACTTCCTCTACATGCTCACCGGCAAAAAACCGCATGACACGCTCACTCGCGTGCTGGATGCCGCGCTCGTGCTGCATGCCGAGCACGGCTTTAACGCCAGCACATTCGCCGCCCGGGTGACCGCGGCGACGCTGGCCGACATGCACGCCGCCATCACCGCGGCCATCGCCGCCCTCAAGGGCCCGCTCCACGGCGGCGCCAACCAGGAAGTCATGGAGCTGCTCCTCCAGTGCGGCGACGCCGACGCCGCCGAAAAGAAGGTTCGCGCCATGCTCGCCAACAAGGAGAAAGTGCCCGGGTTCGGCCACCGCGTCTACAAGACCTTTGACCCCCGCGCCCATTTCCTCCGCGACATGAGCCGCGAGCTCGGCGAGGCCGCCGGCAACACCAAGTGGTACGAGATGTCCGAGCGCTTGATTCCGATTCTGCTACACGAGAAGAAACTCAACCCCAACGTCGATTTCTTTTCCGCCAGTGCCTATTACACGATGGGCATTCCCATCGACCTGTACACGCCGATCTTCGCGATCGCCCGAGTGGCAGGATGGACGGCGCACGTGATGGAGCAGCACACCAACAATCGCATCATCCGGCCGCAGGATGATTACACCGGCCCGTTCGATCGCAAAGTCGTGCCGATCGATCAGCGGCAGTGATGGGGAGGGATGCACACGGCGTTGCGAGCGTTTCTTATCGACACCGACACCGCGTCGGATGACGCCGTGGCCCTGATCATGGCCCTCCGCGCCTCCGGCGTGGACGTCAAGGCAATTACCATCGTCAACGGGAATGTGCCCGTGGGCCAGGGGGCGCGCAACGCCACATTTACCGCGGAGCTTTGCCGGCGGCAGGATGTGCCGATCCATCTTGGAGCGGCGGCGCCGCTGAAGCGCGACGCCTTCACCGCCACCTACTTCCACGGTGAAGATGGCCTGGGCGATATCGGGTGCGCGCCCGCGCGCTTTGAGCCGAATCCGACGCCGGCGGTCGACGCAATCCTCGAGCACGTGCGCGGGTCAAATGGCGATCTGGAACTGGTGACGCTTGGCCCGTTAACGAACATTGCCCTGGCGATCCGCGGCGACGCGGCGGCAATGCGCCAGGTGCGCCGCTGCGTGGTAATGGGTGGAGCGCCATGCTGCGTCGGGAACGTAACGCCCGCCGCCGAATACAACGTCTGGTGCGACCCCGAGGCCGCGTCCATCGTGTTCCGTAGCGGAATGAAGCTCGAGATGGTCGGCTGGCACTTGTCGCGCGGCCAGTATGCCTTGGATGTGAACGAGATCGACTTCATTCGCAACCGGATCGCTACCCCATTGGCGAAGTTTGCTATGGATTGCAACGGCACCGCCGCGCTGGCGTTCCAGCGGCAGACCGGCCAGCGGGGAATCGCGCTACCCGACCCCGTCGCGATGGCGGTGGCGCTCGACCCGTCGATCGTCGCGGCGGCTTCGAGCCATTGCGTCGAGGTAGAAACCGCCAGCGAACTCACCCGAGGCATGACGGTCGTGGATCAACTGGATCTGGAACTGGGCGGCGCGCAGCGGGGACTGTGGCCGGCGGATTCGGGCAAAGTGCGCATTGTGTGGGAGCTCGATGCCGCCCGCTGGAAGGAGATGCTCTATCGGGCCCTTCGATGAGGGGCCAATAAAACAAGAGGCGGGTCTTGCGACCCGCCCCCGTTTCTTCCCCTCTTTCGCTGCGCCGCGGCCGAGTCAGACACTCCCCCGACATGCCCGCGCCCAGATCAGGTTTATAAGCCCCACGCCGCCCGCAATAGCGGTCGTGGGGTCAGGAAGGAGCTCGTTCATCCCCTTCAAACTCTATCTTTCAGATTCATCGACGCCCGTAACATGTCCCGCCAAACGCGCCCTGCCAAAGAACCAATTTCCAAATCGAAATCACCCCTCATGCGCTCTTTCCACGCTCATCGCCCGTTAATCCGCGCAAACCTTTCCGTCCCTGCGCTCACGTCCGAGAAATGCTCCCCTCCCAACGTTGCCGCACATTAAGTCGCCTCACACCCCCGCCGATGAACAACACAGTGCCGCAGCCATTTCCATCGATCGCAGTGCATTCGCCCGCCCGTCTGGTGCGCCGCCGTCGCGCCATCAGCCTCGTCTACATCACGTTCATGCTGAGCATTCTGCTTGGCTTCGCCTCCCTCGCCATCGACTGGGGCCGCGTGCAGCTCGCCAAGTGCCAGCTTCAGCACGCCGCCGACGCCGCCGCGCGCTTCGGCGCCGTCGGCCTCGAAAACGGCGCGTCCGCCGCCCGCGCCAACGCCGTCGCCGCCGCCGCCGAGAACGCGGTCGACGGCGCCTCCG
Organism: Tepidisphaerales bacterium; assembly: GCA_038221115.1. Lineage (GTDB taxonomy): Bacteria > Planctomycetota > Phycisphaerae > Tepidisphaerales > Tepidisphaeraceae > JANXVV01. The sequence continues at coordinate 1,499 of JBBRIN010000185.1, read as the reverse complement.
TCGTCCTCGACCCCAACCTCGACATGCAGTTCGGCGACTGGGACACCTCCGGCCGCGTCTTTACCCCCTCCGCCGCCGGCGCCGAAGATTCCGCCACCGCCGTCCGCATCTCCATTCATCGCACCACCGCGCGCAACGGCGCCATCCCCCTCACCTTCGGGCAACTCGTCGGCAAAACCACCTGCGACGTCAACGCCACCAGCACCGCCACCTACTCCCGCGGCTCGCAGGTCGCCATGGGCATCCCCGGCACCAGCAATATCTGGCTTGCCGGAATGCCCGCCGAAACCATCGCCAACCCCGGCAATCCCCACAATAACCCCGACGTCGCCGGCGACGCCGCCAACCCCGCTCAATCACCCATCGCCGTCTCCGCCCTCTCCCTCACCCCCGGCCAGGTCCTCACCTTCGACTCCATCAACGGCGGAGCCAATAACTTCCAGACCGCGCAGCTGTTCACCCCCGACGGCAACACCGGCTGGATCACCGATAACCTCGGGGGCGCCGAGCACGGCAAGTCCGACGCCACCGCCCCCATCAACGCAGTCATGGGCGTCTTTCTCGGGTCCGCCAGCCCCGCCGGCACCACGCCTCCTCCCAACCTCGATTTCGGCACCCAACAGTCGCGCGACTTCCAGACCCTCGCCCCGCAAGTCCAGCAAATCTTCTTCATCGGCGACGGCCGACGCGACAACGGCTCCACCCAGCAGTTCGTCGTCCCTCCCGGCGCCACCCGCCTCTTTATCGGAACCATGGACCAGTACGAGTGGAACAACAACGTCGGCTCCTACACCGTCATCGCCCACCGCCTCGGCCGAGTCACCCTCGTCAAGTAATCCGCTCCTATCCCCTCCTCCGGTACTCCGCGGGAGGGTTAGCTTAGGGTGGGGGCTTGAGCGCCGCGCGAGAATCTGGAATCGACAACCCGGCGAGCCTGCGTGTCATGAGCGCAGTCGAACAGCGAGCCGCCGACGGCGCCTCCGTCGTCATCGATCCCGTCAACGACGTCGATTTCCTCACCTGGGACACCACCACCCGCACCTACGTCGTACTCGCCGGCGCCGCCTGCTCCACCGCCACCGCCGTCCGCGTCAAGGCGCGCCGCACCGCCGCGCGCGGCACCGCCGTCCCCCTCGCCTTCGGAAAAGTCATCGAACTCAACTCCTGCGATGCCAACGCCTCCGCCATCGCCCTCGCCGCCAACGCCGCCAACCTCGATTACAGCTTCGTCGGACTCACCGCCGCCACCATCAAGAACAACACCACCCTCCTCGACGGCTACGACTCCTCCGTCGGCGCCTATGGCGGCGCCAACATCACCACCGACGGATTCCTCGGCTCCAACGGCACCGGCACCCTCAACCTCACCGCCGCGGCAACTTCCACGGCGACATCAACCTCCCCACCATCGCCGGCGCCTCCCAGCGCCCCAGTTCCGGCTCCGCCGCCATCACCACCGTCAAATAACTCGCGCAATTGTGTTACACTTCCCCAATGCC
>JBBRIN010000184.1:0-7132 GCA_038221115.1 Tepidisphaerales bacterium | reverse complement strand
TCCTCGTCGGGCTGGAGCTCGATCCTACTCTCCTGCGCAACCGGGGTAGGGCCGCCGTCGTCATCAGCACCGTAAGCATGGTGGCGCCGTTCATTCTCGGGGCGGCGCTGACGCTGTACCTGTTCCGCCGGGTGTTCGACGCCAACGCCCATTTCGGCTCGGCCGCTCTCTTTATGGGCGCCGCGATGAGCGTCACGGCCTTTCCCGTCCTTGCACGCATCCTCACGGAACGCAACCTCACGCGCACCAAGATCGGCGCGATCGCGATCGCCTGCGCGGCCGTCAACGACGTCTCGGCGTGGTGCATGCTCGCGTTTGTCGTCGCCATCGTTCGCTTCCAGGGCAGCGCCCGCGGCATTCCCTCGGCAGCATGGACGGTCGGCTTGTCGGTCGTCTACGTTGCCGCGATGTTTGCGGTCGTCAAGCCGCTGCTCCGCCGGCTTGAAGTGATATACGACCGCAACGGCAAGCTCTCGCAACACATCATGTCCGTCGTGTTCATGCTGATTCTGGCCTCGGCGTATGCGACGGAGGAGATCGGCATCCACGCCCTCTTCGGCGCCTTCCTCATGGGCGCGATCATGCCCAAGGGAACGCAGTTCATCCGGCATCTCAGCGAAAAGCTGGAAGACTTCGTCATCGTCTTACTGCTGCCGATCTTCTTCGCCTACACCGGCCTGCACACGCGCATCGGGCTGATCAGCAGCCCGGCGCTGATCGTTGACACGCTTCTGATCATTTTCGTCGCCTGCCTGGGCAAATTTGGCGGCTCGGCCGTCGCCGCCCGCGCGTGCGGCCTTGGATGGCGCGAAGCCTCTGCCATCGGCGTCCTGATGAACACGCGCGGCTTGATGGAATTGGTCATCCTCGGCGTCGCACGCGAGCTTGGCGTCATCAACGACGCCGTCTTCGCCATGATGATCCTCATGGCCATCATCACGACCTTTCTAACCACGCCGCTGCTGAACTGGGTGTACCCCCGCCGCTTGCTCGCGGCCCGGCGCGAAGAAAAGGCCAAGGCGGCCGGCGCGTTCTCCGTTTTGATCCCCGTGGCTCTGCCCAAGAGCGGCGGGCCTCTCGTGCAGCTGGCGGATATGCTCATGGGCGGCCCGGAGGGCGCAGGCAAGCTTTTCGCGCTCCATTTGCGCAATCCCGCCGACCACCCCACCTACCGCACCGGCCTCGACGAAGCCGAGATTCGCTACGATGAATCGCTGGCCCCCCTGCTCGCGCAGGCCCGCGCGCGCAGCCTTCCGGTGGAGTCCATGTCATTCGTCAGCCGCGACGTCGCCAGCGACATTTCGCAGGTGGCCAAGTCGCAAAACGTCAATCTGGTGCTCATGGGGTTTCACAAGCCGCTTATTGGCCGCGCCACCCTGGGCGGCACGGTTCACCGGGTCCTAACCGAATGTGAGACGGACGTGGCCATCTTCGTGGATCGCGGATTTCGCCAGGCGCGGAAGATCCTCGTCCCCTACCTCGGCAGCGACCACGACCGGCTCGCGATGGAGCTCGCCGCCAGCATGGCGCGCAATACCGACGCCCAGGTGACGGTGCTCCACGTCGTTCCGCCCATTCGCGGCGACGCCGGGCGGCCGCTGGAAGCGAAGGAAAAAGTGGACCGCGTCTTTAACGACCCCGCCCAACCGGCCCCGTTTTCCTTCCGCGTCGTGGAAGATCCATCGCCGGTGGGCGTGGTGCTCCACCAGGCGCCGCAATTCGATCTGGTGGTGATCGGCGTCGCCGAGGAATGGGGCCTGTCCTCGCACCTGATCGGCTGGCGCCCCGAGCGCATCGCCCGCGATTGCCCAACCTCGATGCTCATCGTGCGGAAGTACGCGGCCGGGAAGCTGCCGCGCTCGCATCAGGGCACGTTCGCGGGAGAAGTGGGTGAGTGATGGCGATGACGCTTACGGATTCGCGACGGTTGGAATGCGCGGCAGCAGCGCCTGCATCAGCCGGGTCACGCCGCCGATCTCGCCATTCGTGCCCGCGACCCCGTGGTACACGTCCGCCCCGCCACCGCCGAACACGGTGTCATTACTGGATGCGCCGGTGATGGAATCGTCGCCCGCATTCCCCAAAAGAACCAGGTGATCGCCCGACATGTTGATGATGTCGTTTCCCTCGTTCCCCCAGATGTAGCCGTGCCGGGCGGTGCCGGTGATGACGTCGTTCCCGCGCCCGCCAAACACCAGCGCGGTGTCGGCATCGGCAATGATCGTGTCGCTCCCATTCCCTCCCATCAGCGTGTCCTGCCCGTTGATGGTATCGTCCTGGGGGCCGCCCATGATCGTGTCGTTCCCATTGTCGCCGGTGATCAGGTCCGACTCGGTTGAGCCGATGAGCAGATCGTTCCCCGATCCGCCGCGCAGAGTAGTCGGGATGTCAAACAGGTTACGGGTTTGCAGGACCTCGATATCGTCGTTGACGTTGCCGCCGAAGATATCCACGCGATTGATGTCATTCTTATCGAAAAACTTCTGAACGCCGTTTACGACGAGCACGACGCTGTCGCCGCCACGGCTGAATCGGACGGTGATGACGTTCGGTGTGTTGAGATCACCCACCACGATGAGCCGGCTGTGGTCCACCGTGACCGATGAAAGCAGCTTGCGAGCTTCGAGGTCTTCGAGGGGCGTCTGATCCAGAGCCATGTCCGTCCTTGGTGTGCCGATGCGTAAAGGGGTCACTTCTTCTTGGGCGCGAACGCCAGCACGTTGACCGGCGCGGTGCCGCGCCCGCGGCCATCGCTGTATTGGATGGCCATGGTCACGACGTTTTTCGCCACGTCGATAGCCTCCACGGGCGACTTGCCGTTCGCCAGGCCCGCCGTGATAGCGGCACTGAACACATCGCCGCTGCCGTGTGACTTTTCAACGGGCTGAGTCGGCGCGGCAAACTCGAGAAACTCCTTGCCGTCGAAAAAAAGATCCACCGTTTGCTCGCCCCGCGCAGCTGCCTTGATCACCACGCCTTTGGGCCCGAGTCCGAGCAGCCGGCGGCACATTTCCTTGGCGGCGGGGAGGCCGTCGCTCTGGGGTCGCTCCGCGCCCAGCAGCAGAGCCCCCTCGGCGAAGTCCGGCGTGATCACCGTCGCCAGCGGCAGCAGCCTTTTGATCATCGCCGCAACGCCATCCTCCGCGAGAAGCCGCGCGCCCGAGCGGCTGGTTAAGACCGGATCGCACACGTATGGCGCAAGCTTGTTTCGTTTGATGCAGTCTTCGACCGCCTCGACGATCGCCGTGTTGACCAGCATGCCGGTCTTGCACGCGTCGGCGCCAATATCTCCTGCGGAAAAATCGATCTGCTGGCGGACCAGCTCCGCCGACAGCTCCTGGGTCTCGTGAATCCCAAGCGTGTTCTGAGCGGTGACGGCGGTGAGCGCGGTCATGCCGAACACGCCGAGCACGCTGAAAGTCTTCAAGTCCGCCTGCACGCCCGCCCCGCCGCCGGAGTCGGACCCTGAAATCGTCAGCGCTGTCTTCATGCCCGCCAATCTCCTTCCGCGTTCGCGCGCGGTACTCTAGCGGCGCGGAGATTCCGACGCAAACTTCCGCGGTCATCGCTGGTGTCGGCGACGCGGCAGCGGCCCATTTCCCGATGCGATCGGCTACAATCGATTCAAGTGCAACGCCGTGCCATTCAACAACTCTCCACCGCCCTCGTGAACCGCATCGCCGCCGGCGAAGTGATCGAGCGGCCTGCCTCCGTCGTGAAAGAGCTTGTCGAGAACGCGCTCGATGCCGGCGCGCTGCAAATCCTCGTGGAAATCGAGGACGGCGGGCGCGAACTGATCCGGGTGATCGACGACGGGTCCGGCATTCCAGCCGCCGAACTACCGCTGGCCTTTGCCGAGCACGCGACGAGCAAACTCTTGACGGACGAGGACCTGTTTCGCATCGCCACGATGGGATTTCGCGGTGAGGCGCTGGCCAGCATCGGCTCGGTCTCGCATTCGCGGCTTCTGAGCCGCACCGCCGACGCCGACGCTGCCTATGAAATCTTCAACCGCGGCGGGCAGGTCACGACACCCCAGGCGTCGGCCGGAAACGTCGGTACCACGATCGAGGTCCGCAACCTGTTCTTCAACACACCAGCGCGGCGCAAGTTCATGAAGGGGGCCTCGACCGAATTCGGGCACATCAGCGAAACGCTGCTTCGGCTCGCACTCCCGCATCCCCGCGTCGGTTTTAAGCTACTGCACAACGGGCGCGCCGCCCTCGACCTGCCCGCCGCTACCGCCGCCGAGCGGCTGCTCGAGGCGTGGCCGCGCGAGTTTCACGAGCAGCGCCTGCCGATCGACTCCCGCGACGCCGAAGTGCGCGTCACGGGGATGGTAGGACTTCCGGAGCTCGCCCGGCCGACCGGGCGCTACCAGTATTTCTATCTCAATGGCCGCCACATTCGGGACAAGTTCGTCCAACATGCCGCCCGCGAGGCATATCGCGGGCTCACCGAGCCGGGGCGATATCCCGCCTGTGTGCTGATGCTTGAGGTCCCGCCGCAAGATGTGGACGTCAACGTCCACCCCACCAAGGTCGAAGTGCGATTTCGTGACGGCGGCCGAATCCACGGACTCGTTCTCTCGGCGATCCGCGAGAAGCTTTTGTCGAGCGATCTCACGCCGGCCGCCATTCCTATGCGCGCGGATGGTGGTTTCTCAGGTGGCGACGCACAAATGCCTCGCGAAGACCTTCGCGCGCGGCTGGCTTCCTTTTTCCGGGACGGGCAATCGGGCTCCAATGAAGCTCCGCCCAATGGCGCGTCGACGTTTCAACTGACGCCGACGCCAGCCGATCCGGCGCGATTGGATTTCCCGAGTTCGCCGCCGGTTGGTACATTGCCGGCGTCAGACGCGAGCGGCCCTACGATTGCGCCGCAGCGCTCCAACTCCGCGATTCAGTTGCACAACAGCTACCTCGTCGCCCAGACGGACGAGGGCATGGTCATCATCGACCAGCACGCGCTGCACGAGCGGGTGATGTATGAGGAACTGCGTACCCGCATGCTGCGCGGGGCGCTTGAATCTCAACGCCTGCTCATCCCCGCGACCGTCCAGGCGTCGAGCCGGCAGATCGCGCTGCTCGATCAGATTCAACCTCTGCTCGCCCGGCTTGGCATTGAGGTATCCGCCTTTGGTCCGAATAGCCTGGCCGTGCAGGCGTTCCCCACCTTCCTCTCGAAGCTCGACCCGGGCACGTTCGTGCGCGAGCTTCTGGAGCGCGGGGAACAGGAGCTGCTCGACCTTCACGAGGAAGAGATCCTGCACGAGATTCTGGACATGATGGCGTGCAAAGCCGCCGTCAAGGCGGGAGACCCGCTGACTGCCGCCGAGATCGAGGCGCTCCTCTCGAAGCGCGAGCTGATCGATCGATCGAGCAACTGCCCCCACGGGCGCCCGACGACGCTGCGCCTCACGCTGAACGACCTGGAGAAGCAGTTCAAGCGCACCGGCTTCTAACGATTCACCTAATGACCGCGAATGAGCGCCGCCTCGGCGCTTTCTTCTTCGGTCATCTGGCTGATGCGGTTGATCCGCCCGCCGTCGCCGCTGGGGACGTAGCTTGCGCTTGCCGTCTCCGCCGGAGCGGCACGCCCTTCCATGCCGGACAGCGCGATGCGGGTATTGTGCTCGATGTCGATGAGCAGCTTGATCAGCTCCGCGAACGCCAGCGTGAAGACGACCACGAAGAACGTCGCAGACACGCCCACCAGGGCAATCACGAGCTTATCGCTCATCCTGGTGGCTGTGTTGTCCACGCTCGCGAAGTAGACGGAGGCGATGATTCCTCCAAGCGCCAGCAATCCGGCGGCGACCAATTCGAGGATCGCCAGGGCCCGAAGCACTGGATAACGTCCGCCGCTCGCCATGTGGGGCCGATGCATAGAAACCTCCCAGAAATGTGGAACAAGATGTGACTTACCGGAATTCACTATCGCGCGCACGGTTCCGGGAGGCAACGGAAAAATGCCGGTGCTGACGCATGAATTTTTCGGATTCTTCAATCCCCCCGGCGGGCGGGTAAGCTTTGGCACATCCAGGCGAATCGCCGGATCATTCCCCAAGGAACTCATGCGCCACTACCTTTCTCGAAATCTCACGTTCGCCTTGCTCCTGCTGGCGTGCCCTTGCACGTTCGCCGCCAACCCACCGACGACCAACCCGGTTAAGCCCGATCCCCACAAATTCGAAAAGGAGATTGCCGCCTTTGAAGCGGCCGATCAGAAAGCCTTTCCGCCGCCCGGCGCCATTCTGTTCATCGGCGACTCATCCATCCGCTTGTGGAAATCGCTGGCCGAAGACTTTCCCGGCGAGAAGGTCATCAACCGCGGCTTCGGCGGGTCGAGCATGGCCGATGCGCTGCGCTACGCAGACCGGATCGTCACGCCGTATAAACCGCGGCTGATCGTCCTGCGCGAGGGAGGCAATGACTTGACGCTGGGCGTGCCTGCGGAGCAGATTGTCGCCGAGCTCGAATCGTTTGTGAAAACGGTGCGCGCTGCGCTGCCGGGCGTGCGGATCGCGGTGTGCTCACTTTCGCCGAATCCAGCGCGATGGGATCAGGCCCAGAAACGGAAACAGGCAAACGCGCTGCTCAAAGCTTCCGTGGCGAAGGGCACCAACCTGGAGTTCATTGAGGTGTGGGAAGAGTTCCTCGGTCCCGACGGCAAACCTCGCGAGGATCTGTTTATCCAGGACCGGCTCCACTACAACGAGGCGGGATACCGCGTTTATGCGAATGCGCTCCGGCCGCACCTGCAACCGTGACGGCGTTCGGGCGTCTCACCCTGGCGCTTGAAAACCCGGCTGCACCCGGTATTCTCTTACCCCGCACAGGGACGGACCCCCGCTTTGGTCGCCGCCCCGCGCACGCCGGGTTAGCTCAGTGGCAGAGCGATGCTTTCGTAAAGCATAGGTCGTCGGTTCGACCCCGACACTCGGCTTTCACCCCCCCTACTTTCCATACCCCGCCATCGCCTTCCCATCCTCCCCCAGCTTTCCGCACGCCCATAAAATGCCGTTCGCCAGCAACTGGTGATACGCCGGATCCTGTCCCGTCGTCATATCGTGGCCGAGTGTCGTTCCAAACACCCGCGTCTTCGCCGGCCCGTAAGAGTTGACCCATGC
>JBBRIN010000183.1:0-7160 GCA_038221115.1 Tepidisphaerales bacterium | reverse complement strand
CTTGAAGACGCGCGCGGCCAAGCGATACAGAAAATCGGCGGATTCTGTCACCTCTACACCGGCCAGGAGGCGATCGCCGTCGGGATTGCCGCGATCTATCAGAAGGGGAAGGACGCACTGGTCAACGGCTATCGGTGCCACGGCCATTCGCTGGCGCTGGGGATGGACCCGCGAAAGGCGATGGCCGAGCTGTTCGGCAAAATGACCGGCTGCTCCAAGGGCAAGGGCGGGTCGATGCACTTTTTCGACGCCGAGGTCGGCAACATGGGCGGGCACGGCATCGTCGGGGGACATATCCCCCTGGGGCTCGGGTTCGCGTTCGCGCAAAAATACAAAAACACCGGCGGCGTCACCTACTGCCTCTTCGGCGACGGCGCCGTCAATCAGGGCACCCACAACGAAACCCTGAACATGGCCAGCCTGATGAAGGTGCCTGCCATCTTCATCGTCGAAAACAACGGCGTTGCCATGGGAACGCAGATCGAGCGCCACAGCGCCGAAAAGGATCTAGCCGAGCGGGCGTGCGGCTACAACATGCCCCACCGCAACATCGATGCGAACGACATCGACATCGTCATCGCCGAGATGACCGAAGCCGCCAACCGCGCCCGCCGCGGCGAAGGGCCAACTTATCTGGTCGCCAACACGTACCGGTTCCGCGGCCACTCGATGTCGGATGCGATGCACTACCGGACCAAGGAGGAGTTGGAAAAGGCCAAGGCCCGCGACCCGATCACGCTCTACTCCGCCCGCCTCAAGCAGAAGGGCCTCATCACCGACCCGCAGATCGAGGCGATGGAGGAGCAGGCTTCCGAGCAGGTCAGCGAGGCCATCGCCCAGGCCGACGCCGATCCCCATCCGCCGCTGGAGGATCGGTTTAATGACATTCTGGCGGAGGAGTATCCGTACGAGCCGAAGTGAGAGGCCATGACCGCCGAAGAAAAACGGTTTTTTGAAGAGCTGTCGGCTGCGAAGACGCGACTGCCGTTTGTGCCATTCGCCATCGTGCTACGCAGTGGAAAGCGGTACGAAGTGACGGATAGATTGTCTTTCGGCTTCGGCGGAGAATTGAACCCGCGGATCGCGGTCGTCCCCGAGGGCGGTCCTCACGAGTTCTTTCGTTTCTGCGACGTCGCGGCCATTGAGATTCACGAGCCGGCGGCTTAGGAAACGAAGCGAATGAGCGAGCGGATCACGATCCGGGCCGAACTCGATCTCCTGCTCACGCGCGTACCCTTTGACCAGTTCTCAATCGTGATGGCCAGCGGCGATCGGTACTTAATCGAAAATGCGAGCGAAATCGTCGTTGCGCACGATGCAATGCTCGTCATTCCGCTCCGGCGCGGCGGCTACAGCATCCTGAGGTCGAATCAAATCTCGTCGATCGACGTCCTGGAGCCGGAGCAAATTGCAACTTCCCCCTAACAGCGAACCACCCATGCCCGTCTTAGAATTCCGAGAAGCCCTTCGCGATGCGATGACCGAGGAGATGGAGCGCGACGAGAACGTGTTCCTCATCGGCGAAGAAGTCGCCGAGTACAACGGCGCGTATAAAGTGTCCAAGGGGATGCTCGACAAATTCGGCCCCAAGCGCATCATCGACACCCCGATCAGCGAAGCCGCCTTCTCCGGCCTCGGCATCGGCGCGGCGACCATGGGCCTTCGCCCGATCGTCGAGTACATGAGCTGGTCGTTCACGCTGGTCTGCCTCGACCAGCTCGTGAACAACGCCGCCAACATCCGCTACATGTCCGGCGGCCAGTTCAAGGTGCCCATCGTCTTCCGCGGCGGCAATGGCATCGCACATCAGCTCGGCGCGACCCATAGCCATCGCATGGAATCCGTTTACGCCCGCATCCCGGGGCTGATCGTCGTCGCGCCAAGCACGCCGGCGGATGCCAAGGGGCTGCTCAAGAGCTCCATTCGCTGCGACGACCCCGTCATCTTCCTCGAATCGGAAAAAATGCTCGGCGACAAGGGAGAAGTCCCCGACGACCGCGACTACACCCTGCCGATCGGGGTGGCGAACGTCGAGCGCGAGGGCGCCGACGTGACGCTGGTCAGTTACGGACGCCCGTTGCAGCGCATCGTGCGCCCGGCGGTGGCACACCTGGTCAACGACCACGGCATCGACGTCGAGCTGATCGACCTGCGCAGCCTGCGGCCGCTGGACACGCAGACCATTCTCAACTCGATCAAGAAGACCAACCGCTGCGTGATCGTCGATGAAGATTGGGGCTACTGCGGCATGGGCAGCGGCATCCTCCACAAGATCCAGAAGCCCGCCTTTGACTACCTCGATGCCCCGATCGAGTACGTGCACAGCGACGAGATTCCCGTGCCCTTCAATCATTACCTCGAAGAGGCGATGATGCCCACGGTGGACCGTATCGTCGCGGCGGTCAAAGAGGTGTGTTACAAGTGAGGCGTGTCCCTGGTCCTTGGTCCTTTGTCCTTTGCAAGAAAGGTCAAGGGTTTCCTGCAAAGGACCAATGACAAAGGACAAAGGACAAAAACGAATGCCCGCAGAAATCACCATGCCGCAGCTCTCGGACACGATGACTGAAGGGACGCTGGTTAAGTGGCTCAAAAAGGACGGCGACAAGGTCAAACCTGGGGAGGTCGTCGCGGAAGTGGAGACCGACAAAGCGACGATGGAAATGGAATCCTCCGAGGGCGGCACGTTCGCCGTCGCGCTGATCAAGGAGGGGGAAAAGGTAAAAGTGGGCGGGGCGATCGCGGTCCTCGCGACGAGCAAGGAAAACGTGGCCGACGTGAAGAAGCAGTACGCATCCGGTGGCGTCGCCAAGCCGGCCCCCGCGGCTCAACCCGCAGCCACCAAGGACGTCCCGCTTCAGGTCCCCATCGGCAGTAAGGGCGCGCCGATTCAGGTGCCCATGGGCGCCTCGCAGCATAGCGGTGGGGGGGCCATGACGCTTGAAGCGGCCGCCAACAGCGAGGTTCACGAGCGCGACGGCGTCGGCCACGGCGCCACCCGCGAGGCGCCGACGGCCGTCCCCGCCATGCCCGGCAAGGAAGGGAACGGCCACCGCGCCTTTGCCTCGCCGCTCGCCAGGCGCATCGCCGCCGACAAAGGCGTCGACATCTCGCAAGTTCAGGGCAGTGGGCCCGGCGGCCGCGTCGTGCGAAAAGATGTGTTGAGTTTCCAACCCAAGCCGCAATCCTCATCAGGCGCTTCGAGCACCGCGTCGCTGGCACCGCCGATCGCCAGCGGTGAAAAGCAGGTCATCCCGTTCACCAAGATGCGCGCTGCGATCGCGGTGGCTCTGCAAAAAAGCAAGCAGACCATCCCGCATTTCTACGAGACCATCGACATCGACGTCGAGGAGCTGACCAAGCTCCGCGAGCGCGTGAACACCCGTCTTGAAAAGGAAAAAGTCAGGCTGTCGATTGCGGACTTCATCACCAAGGCCGCCGTCGTCGCTCTTGGGCAGCACCCCGTTCTCAACGCGCGCTTCAACCCCGAAACCAACGAGGTGACCCGCTACGGCGACGTCAACCTCGGCATCGCGGTGGCGGTTCCGGACGGCTTGATCGTGCCCATCCTGCGAGCCGTGAATCGCATGGGGCTCAAGGAGATCCGTCAGCGCACGGGCGACCTGATCGAGCGCGCGCGCGGTCAGAAGCTTCGCCGCGAGGAGCAGACCGAGGGAACGTTTACGATCAGCAGCCTCGGCACGCTCGGCGTTCGCGAATTCAGCGCCATCATCAATCCGCCGGAAGTGGGCATCCTCGCGGTTGGCTCCGCCGAGAAGCGGGCGGTGGTCAAGGGAGACCAGATCGTGGCGCGAACGATGCTGACGGTGACCCTCTCGGCCGACCACCGGGTCGTCGACGGCGGCATCGCGGCCGCGTTCCTGCAAACCTTGAAAGCCACGCTCGAGGAGCCGGGCATGATGTTGCTGTAACTGTGCGGGAGGCGGAAACCCGAGTTAACTTGACGCTGCTCCGTGGCGTTTGTACTGTGGAACGTGCCTTGCGGCAGTGGCGGCGCGGCATGTGCCAATCGGCTCCGCCCGCCTTACGTTTCACCGAGCCCACCGGGGAGACACCGGCCATGCCCGATCCTTCCATCCAACCGCTCCACCGGCTCAATATCGCCGACCACAAGGACGTCAAGATCGTCTCTTTCGTCGAGAACAAGATTCTCGACGAGGCCAACATCTCCGACATCGGCCAGGCCATCGGTTCGCTGATCGATGCCAAACACCAGCCCAAAATACTGCTCGATTTTGAGAACGTCGACCATCTCAGCTCCGCCGCGCTCGGGATGCTCATCAACGCCAATCAAAAGATCAAGTTGCAGAGCGGTGAGCTGCGGCTCGTGAACATCAAGCCGCAGATTTATGAGGTCTTCGTCATCACCAAATTGAACAAGCTGTTCAAGATCCTTCCCAACCGTGCCGATGGGTTGGCGAGCTTCAGCCAGTCGTGAGACGGCAGCGCGGGCTTGCTTAGGAGCGTCAGGAAACCGGATGGCCGCATCAAAGGGCCGAGGGCGCCAAGCGGGTGGAGCACGTGAACAGCGGGCTGGCGGGGCCGCGTCGACCGGCGGTGGCGGCAACACCGCCAACGGGGCCGATAAGCTGAAAGTCAACATCCCCTCGGACTACAACGCCGGCTTCAACGTCCAGCAGCAGATTCTCGATGCCGCCGCCCGGCACGGGTTCAACGAGCATTGCGTTTACGCCATCAAAATGGCCGTCGAAGAGGCCCTCGTCAACGCCATCAAGCACGGCAACGGCGGGGATCCCACCAAGCGCGTCAAGATCGAGGCCGCCATCTCGACCAACCTCGCCGAGATATCCATCGAGGACGAAGGCCCCGGCTTCGACCGTTCCGTCGTTCCGGACCCCCTGGCCGACGAGAATCTCGAAAAGCCCAGCGGCCGAGGCATTCTTCTGATCGAGTCGTACATGTCCCAGGTCATCTGGGACCACGGCGGCCGGCGCGTCCGCATGATCAAGCACGGCGACGACAAGGGCCCGGGATGCACCGCAGGCTAAAAGCATTCATCCGCGCGCACCGATATAACACGTAGAGCGTAAAACGTAACAAGCAGCGGCGAACGCGCTCGTTACGCATTACGTTTTACGTCTTCCCCCATGATCCTCCCCATCCGCACCGACAGCCCCCTTCGCGGCAAACCCTGGATGAACTGGGCTTTGCTCGGCATCACCCTGGCGGTCGGCTTTGCGCAAGCCCTGACCGACCAATACCGCCTCCCCACCTGGACCAACTTTCTGGAGCTGAGCGGGCGCGTTCCGCATTTGGGTAATTTCATCACCTACGCCTTCGTCCACACCGGATGGCTCCACCTTTTCGAAAACCTGCTTGCCCTCTACATCTTCGGGAACAATATCAACGACCGCCTCGGCCACGCCGGCTATCTGGCGTTCTACCTCGCCGGCGCCATCGTCGCCGGAATCGGATTCGTCCTCGCCGACTCCTCCGGCCTTCCCGTCCTCGGCGCCAGCGGCGCGGTGATGGCTGTCATGGGCGCTTACCTGGCGCTGCATCCACGATCGAACATCACCATCCTCTCCTTGCTGTTTTTCGTCGGGACGTTCGAGGTCCCCAGCATGTATCTCATCATCGTGTTTTTCGTGCTCGATCTCGTCGGCAACCTTGCCGGCAGCGTCTCCATCGCCCACGTCGCCCACATCAGCGGCCTGGTTTTCGGCTTCGGGGTCGGCATGGGCCTGTTGGCCGCCAAGCTTCTCCCGCGCGATCCGTTTGATTTCCTCGCCCTGGTCCAGCGCTGGAACCGCCGCCGCCAGTACAAGCTTCTGGTGCGTCAGGGATACAACCCCTTCGACTACATCCCCCCGGCCCCCCAGCAGGGACGCATCCTCCCTCCGGTGCCCCCACCGGACACGGATGAGAGCCTGGCGCGCATCCAGGACCTGCGCGCCGAAATCCACGAGGCCATCGCCCACCACAACCTCCCCCACGCCGCCATTCTCTTCCTGGAACTTCACCGCCTCGACCCCAAGCACGTCCTCTCGCGCCAGGCCCAGTTGGATGTCGCCAACCAGTTGGCCAGCCAGCAGTTCTTCACCGAGGCCGCCGACGCCTACGAGCAGTTTTTGCGCCACTTCCCGAATTTCGAGCACATCGAGCAAGTCCAGCTTTGGCTGGGACTCATTTGCGCCAGATACCTCGCCCAATACGAGCGCGCCCACGCGCTGCTCACCGCCGCGCTCCACACCCTGCACGCCGAGCGCGACGTGGCTCTGGCCCGCAGCGAACTAGAGCGTATTACCCCTCTCCTGGCGCATTCCCAATAGTTGATCCCCAATTTCATCCGCGTCCAGCGGCGTTTATCTGTGGTTCGGACCAAACTCCGGCATACCCGTTGCTCCCGAGCATTCCAGTCCGCCAAATCAGGAGCCTCGTCATGTCAGACCACCCGCCGGCGAAGCGCGCGACAAAGCCCCAGACAATCTGGCAGCTCATCAAGCAGACTTTCTCGGAATTCTCGGAAGACAAGGCCCCGCGGCTCGCAGCCGCCTTGTCCTATTACACCGTCCTCTCCATGGCTCCGCTGCTCGTCATCGTCATCGGCATCACCGGCTGGCGCATGGGCAAGCAGGGCACCGATCCCGATGAAAGCCCCGTCGTGCAACAGCTCACGGATCTCATCGGCGGGCAAGGCGCCGAGGCCATCAAGAACATCGTGCGCGCCGCTTCCGACAAACCACACGCCGGCAAAGTCGCCACCATCATCGGCATCGTCACGCTGCTCTTCGGCGCCAGCGGCGTCTTCGGCCAGCTGCAGGACGCTCTCAACACCATCTGGGAAGTCGTCCCCAAACCCGGCCGCGGTATCTGGGGCTTTGTCCGCGACCGATTCCTTTCCTTCGCCATGGTGGGCGGCGTCTGCTTCCTGCTCCTGGCCTCGTTGATCGTCAGCGCCGGTCTGGCCGCGAGCGGCCACTTTATGGGCAACGCCATCCACGGCCTGCATTACGTCTGGGCCATGCTGAACTTCGTCGTCTCCCTCGGCGTCATCACCCTGCTGTTCGCGATGATGTACAAGATCCTGCCGGACGTGAAGATGGCCTGGCGCGACACCTGGATCGGCGCCGCCGTGACCGCTGCTCTGTTCGTGATCGGCAAGTGGGGCATCGGCATGT
>JBBRIN010000182.1:0-7167 GCA_038221115.1 Tepidisphaerales bacterium | reverse complement strand
GCAATGTAGGCGGCGATGTCGAGTAGATCGCCCTCGGCGTCAGGTGTGAGGACGAAGCGTTTCATTCGAGCGCTTCAGGCAGAGCGGTTCTTCCGGGAGCGACGGGAGGGCGGTTGGGGGGCTTGATCGCGAGCAAGTTGGTCGAGGCCTCGTTCGAGGTTGTTGAAGATCGTGTCGCCGTCTTTTAGTTCACCGCGGTCGGCTTGCGCGAGGCCGGAGGCGAGTTTGGCTCGGACGGCTTGAAGCGTGAGGGCGTGGGTTTTTTCCTGGTGCTGCAATGCGAGGATGGCGTCGCGGATCACTTCGCTGGCGGATTGGTAGCCGCCGGTGGCTATTTTCGCCTTGACGTATGCGCCCATCTGTCGAGTGACGGAGACGTTCAAGGATGTGCTTGCGCCGACCATGTTTTCATCTTATCACCGATAGCAGGCGAGGGAAGCGCGTTCTGTCGCCCCTCCGGGGCTGGAAGAAGCGGACAGGAATGTCCACTCCACCTCGGACCCCACGACTGGCGTCGTGGGCTACTGGCTTTTGCCCCTCCAGGGCTACGATTGGTAGCCTTTGGGGTGGTCTTTGAACCAGTTCCACGCCGAGCGGATGATCGCCTCCGGGTCTTTGATTTTGGCTTCCCAGCCCAGGAGTTGTTTGGCGCGGGCGGGGTTGGCGTAGAGGGCGATGGCGTCGCCGGGGCGGCGGGGGGCGTATTGGACGGGGAGTTTTTTGCCGGTGACGCGCTCGGCGGCCTGGATGATTTCCTTGACCGAGAAGCCGGCGCCGGTGCCTAGGTTGCAGAAGATGGGTTGGCCGGGCCCCCCCCCTTGCAGTTTTTCCATGGCGGCGATGTGGGCGTCGGCGAGGTCTTCGACGTGGATGTAGTCGCGGATGTTGGTGCCGTCCTTGGTGGGGTAGTCGGTGCCGAAGACCTGGAGCTCTGGGCGTTGGCCGAGGAGGGTTTGGAGGATGACTGGGATGAGATGGGTTTCGGGGTGGTGGTCTTCACCGATCGATCCATCGAGGGCGCAGCCGCTGGCGTTGAAGTAGCGCAGCGCGGCGAACTTGAAATCCTTCCAGCCGAGCGTGGTGTCCTGGAGGATTTGTTCGACGTGGAGCTTGGAGCGGCCGTAGGGAGAGACGGGGGCTTTCTTTTCGTCTTCGGTGATGGGGATGGTGTCGGGGTCGCCGTAGACGGCGCAGGTGCTGGAGAAGACGAAGCGGTCGACGCCGGCTTCCTGCATGCACTGGAGGAGGTTGATCGTCGTCGCGACGTTGTTCTGATAGTAGAGCAGGGGCTTTTCGACGGACTCGCCGACATAGGCGTAGGCGGCGAAGTGCATGACGGTGTCGATGCGGTTTTCCTTGAGGGCCTCGATGACGGCCTCGGAGTCATTGAGGTCGGCGACGACGGCGGGGACATCGAGGATTTCGATTACCTGGCGATGGCCGCGGGAGAGGTTGTCGAAGATGACGGGCTTGTGGCCGGCCTCGGCGAGGCGTTGGACGGTGTGCGAGCCGATGTAACCGGCGCCGCCGGCGACGAGGACGTTCATGAGGGCCTCCGTTGGCAGTGGGCCGGAGTATAGGGGGGAGGCGACGGGATGACTACGGGGGAGCCGGACCTCGCGTCAATCAAAAACAGGATCACCACGAAGTCACGAAGGCACGAAGTCGCAGAAAGCAAAACTTCTTGTTCGTGTCCTTCGTGCCTTCGTAGTGATCATCCATTCTCTTCATCCGTTCACGCCGCCAGCGCCCCGCCCGCCGCGCCGAAGGTCACGCTGATGGGGGCGCACACCGGCCCGGGTTGCTTGCGTTCGTTGAACCAGTAGGCGGCGACCCAGACCATCGCGCCGGGGGCTAGGGTATCGGGGAAGATGACATCGAAGCGGGTGCGGCCGAGGAGCCCCTCGAGCTTCCAGGTGTTGATGTCCGCCGGCGGCGTGGTCCCGACAAAACTCACCACCGCCGCGCCGTTGACGCCCGCGGGTTTTCCCCGCCGGGTGCTGCCCACCGGGTGCAGCCGAACCTGCACGGCCCGGCCGATGACCCCGATGACATCCAGCGCCGGCGCTGTCGATGGCGGCGGGATGGGCGAGGGCATGGCGCGGACGTTCAACCCCAGCTGCGCCTTCTGGGCGTTGGTGACGCTCGCGGTCCCCCCGACGATCTTCGCCCACGCCCGGATGTTGATCTGCAGGGCCCTTTTGACGCTGTTTTTCGTCAGCACCGCCATCTTGTTCCGCACGCCCGGCTGCACTGCTTCCAGGGCGGTTGAGTAGCTGACCGTCGCAGCGCTGAAGGCGCTGGCGATCGGAGCGGTAAGGCCATACGAGGTGGGGGCGCTGGTGATAAACGCACTCGCCGATTGTGCCCACGTGAGAAGCTCCGCGTCCCGGTTCGGGAGAAATCCACTGCCTGCCATGATCTGCCTTTCCGCGGGCGGCGATCCACCAGCCCGCGAATGAAGTCCGCTCATGGCAGCGTGCGGTTCTCGAACCGCCCCAGCCCCCCCTGCCATAAGTCTGCCCTCTCCATCGACCCCCGTTCCCGCGACTTGAATTCCGTGGGCGGATTCGTGGAAATCCGGTGAGAAAGACGTGATCGGACGTATCAATCGACTGGCGGGGCGGATTCGCGCATCGCGTGGAAGGGAATAGGAGTCTCGTGGAAGGGAATAGGATTCGCACAGAAGGAGATTCGAGTCGCGTAGAAGGGAATAGGAGTCGCACAGAAGGAGATTCGGCTCGCGTAGAAGGGAATACGAGTCGCACAGAAGGAGATTCGGCTCGCGTAGAGGGAGATACGACCCGCGCAGAAGCAGATTTCCATCGCGCAGAAGGGAATGCGACCCGCGTAGAGGGGAGAGTAGGGTGGGTGTACGCACCGACCGTTTCACAGCACTCGGAAGGAAGACGGTGGGTGAGTACACCCACCCTACCTGGCTGCGGACCTTGCCGACTCAGACCGCCGCCTGCACCAGCCGCAAGTGTCTCAAATGCGCGAGGTGGGATAAATGCGCCGCCCGCCGCGCGCTCATCAGGGTGCGCAAATGCAGCACGTGCAACTGATGCTCGCCATGCGCCGTCAATGGCGTGTCCGCGCCCAGCACACGGATTAACTCCGTTCCGTCAACCCCGGCTGAGATACCCGCCACGTACACCGCCCCCTGCGCTCCCGCCGCCACGTCCACCCCGCCCGAGATGGGGAGCAGCACGCTGTCAACGGCCGGAGCGCCGTTCCAAGGTACCCACGTCACCCGCACGTCACCGCCCAACGGGCCGTGAGCCACGGCGGGCCGCCCGTCGGCCCCGAATGCGACGCCGTAGGGGTAGCCGTCAAGTTGTCCCCCCGGGACTCCAAGCAAGTCCGTCGCACGGGCCACCTGCCCCGTCCGAATCGCCTCCAACGTATAGACATTTCCGGACACGGGATCGGTGATGAACGTTATGGCGTTGACGCTGTTGAAGCTCGCATCGCTCTCGCCCGCCGTTCCGATCGATGTGTCAATGGCCCCGTTCGCCAGGTGCGTGAACTCTCGCAGGACCCCATTGTGATTCAAGTCAATGTCCAGCCTCGCTTCGATCACGCGCCCGTCGTGCAGCACGGCGATCGAGTCCTCGCGCCCCGCCAGCGGCACGGTCCCCGATCCCCCGAACGACGCGTCGGGCGACCCGTCCGGGTTCAGCCGACCGAGCACGTTGCTGAATGAATAGACCGTCTTGCCGTCTTGCTGCAGCACGACATGCAGCGCGGCTATCGACGAATGACTGGTGTTCTGCAAGACCGTGAACCCGCCAGCCCCGAAATGGGTGTCCACCGCGCCCGACGCGTCAAATGACTTCAGCGTCAGGTTTCCGAACGCATCCTGCCCGGCGATCAGCAATCGACCGTCGGCTCCCTGTGCAAGAATTTCGGCTTCGCCTTGGGGCAATTGCGCGTCGACGCTATCGCCGCCCCCAAACGTGTCCGGCAGACCGTCGGTCGTATACCGAAACAGCCGCATCGTGCCGTTCGCCGTCGACCGCTCCAGCAACACCGGTTTTCCGCTCGCCTGCACCACCAACCCCACCGGCGCATACCCCGCATGCAGCGCCATCCGCCCGTCCCCGAACGAAGGATCAATGCTGCCCGCCGGTAGGCTCACCGTCATCAGCCGCCGCGCCTCCAAAGCCTCCAGCGAACTCAAACTACTCGCGCGATCCTCTCGTTCCCGCCGATTCATAGATCCTCCCTGGTCGAAGTGAAATAAAGGTGTAGAACCCGCAGGGTTCTACAGACTGACCATCGATCCACCTACCGATTCTGGCCTGCCGAGGACCGCTTGTCACGCCAGAAATCCGAACGGTCGGGAGGCAGACACCCTCACCCCTCCAAGCGTTCCCGCCTCATATCCCCCGCTGCATCCGCACCCCCAAATCGGACCCGCCGCGCGGGGCGGTGACAGGTGACCCCGTCCGTGGTCCTCCCCGGAAGGGGCGCGATCACCGCCTGACCCGCCCAAAGCCCGCGACGTTTTCTTTCCGCAGGGGAGAAGAGAGGAAGGTGAGTGGGGGTGGGAGAGCCCGAGAGGGCGGGGGCGAGCAACTTGGAGTCCTGATGGTGCTTGCCCCCGCCCTTTCGGATTTCGATCCTCGCGAGCGGGGTGCGCGACGAGAGAATCGTTCGGCGGGTCAGAACGGATGGTCCGCGGGAGCTCCGGCGAGCCCTGCTGCCTTGTTTGGTTTTTCGATTCTTCCAAGCCATTCCTCTTGTTCGTGAACCTTCGTGTCCTTCGCGGCTTCGTGTTGATCTTCTTCCGTCGCCAGCGTTTGTAACCCATGGCGAGAGTCGGAGTTTGCTCCATTTCTTGACACCCCATTGGGCAGCCGCTACAACCGCTCCCCTCCTCCCCTCCCTCCGCTAGTCGCGGCGCGGGTGTGATCGAATCCATGGCAGGCCTTTTCCCCTCGATCTTCTCGGTTCCTTCTGCATGGCCGCTTGCTGCCGTGGAAAAGGGCAAATCACTTTACGAGATGATCACGGGGCATGCCGCCGCGGGGTTGGAGAGCGTTGCGCTGTCGGCGGCGATCGCCGCGATGGTCTTCATCCCGTTCGTGCTGCTGTTGGCGATGTTCGCGATCTGGTGGGAGCGGAAGGTAGCGGGGCACATTCAAAGCCGCCCGGGACCGAACCGCGTCGGCCCCATTGGGTTGCTGCAATCGCTGGCGGATGGGATCAAGCTCCTGCTCAAGGAAGACCTGATCCCCGCGCAGGCGGATTCGCTGCTTTTTCGGCTGGCGCCGTACTTGGCGTTCGCGCCGGCGTTCGCGGCATTTCTGGCCCTGCCGTTTGCGCCCAACTTTGTCTTTGAGGGACGGCTGAACTTCGGCGTGTTCTGGATCCTGGCGATCCTGAGCGTCGAGGTGATGGGGGTGATCCTGGCGGGGTGGTCATCCAACAACAAGTGGGCGATCTACGGGGCGATGCGCGAGGCGTGCCAGATGGTCAGTTACGAGATCCCGCTGGGCATCTCGATCATCATCGGCGTGATGACCGCCGGCACGTTGAACATGGTGGATTTGGGCCACCTTCAGGGTGGCGGGATTCACACCTGGTTGATCTTTCGGAATCCGTTCGCGTTCATGGCGTTCTTTCTGTACTTCATCGCGAGCCTGGCCTCGAACAAGCGCGCTCCGTTTGATCTGCCGGAGTCCGAATCAGAGCTGGTGGCGGGGTTTCACGTCGAATACAGCGGGATGCGGTTCGCGTTTTTCTTCTTCGCCGAATACGCGGCGATGTTCGTGGTGGGGGGGATTCAGGCGGCGCTGTTTCTCGGTGGTTGGAACGACCCGTTTGGGATCCTTGGCTACTGGTATCACCAGGCGATGGCCAATGCGTCGAGCCCGAACCTGAAGCTTTTGCTCGCTGTCAACGTGATCGGGGCGGTGATTTTCGTCATCAAGTGCATGACGATCATCTTCGTGCAGATGTGGCTGCGCTGGACGCTGCCGCGCCCGCGGATAGACCAGGTGCTGTATGCCTGCGTGAAGGTGCTGCTGCCGCTGTCGTGTGTCGTGCTGCTGGGGGCGGCGCTGTGGCAACTTCTCGTGCCGGAGCGCGCGGGCGTGCCGTGGTGGGATTACCATCCGCTGCGGCTGGCCGACTGGCAGGGCTCGATGATGGCGCTGGCGACGCAGGTGATTCTGGCGCTCGTGGGCATCGGCGGCATCGCGATGATCATCGCGTGGATCTTCTACGCGTTCGCGAGCGGGCGCAATCTGAAGCAGCGGCTGACCGACCCAGCGCCCATCAATATGGGCCCCGGGGCCGCGGAGACTGTCTCGGCATAGATGAACCCCATGCAGACGACGCTCGCACAGATCGGCTCCGGGGACACGACCGCGGCGGTGTTGTTCTATCTGTTTGCCGGCATGAGCGCGGCGTCGGCGCTGTGGGTGGTGATCTCGCGGAATATCGTGCGCACCGCCGTCGCGCTGCTCTTCACGCTGCTGGGAGTGGGCGGGTTGTACTTCTTATTGAACGCCGAGTTTCTGGCGGCGGTGCAATTGGTGGTCTATGCCGGCGGCACGCTGATCCTGATCATTTTCGGCGTGATGCTGACGAGCAAGTCGCCGTTCAGCAGGTTCGAGCCGAAGCTGGCGGAAGTGGTGATCGCATCGACGATCGGGTCGATACTGCTGATCGCGCTGATGATGGCGATCAACAACGCGATGCCGTTCTTCGGCGCGGCGGAACAGCCGACGGGGAACTATCCGATCGACCTTCTGGGCCAGGCGCTGCTCGGCGACTACCTGGTGCCATTTGAGCTGGCCAGCGTGCTGCTGCTGGTGGTGATGATCGGCGCGGCGTACCTCGCCAAGGGCCGTCGCCATGAAGCAGAAGATTTGAAACTCGGACGAACGCCCGCATCAGAGAAGATGCGGCAGTGGTCGTAACGATCGTGCTCGAGTAGGACAGTCATTCTTGTCTGTCACGAAGCGAGGTACGCCTCGATTCGTACCGATCAGGCGTGACGACGAAAGAGATGGACGGATGAGTACATTCGTCCGCGACAGACAGGAATGTCTGTCCTACCAAAGAGAAGAATGATGGCACGATTGCGTGCCAACAGGGAAGAGGAATGAGCCTACTCGGAATGACCGTCACGACGATCGGCCTGCACCATTACCT
>JBBRIN010000181.1:0-7172 GCA_038221115.1 Tepidisphaerales bacterium | reverse complement strand
GGCCGGCGATCATGCCGAAGCCACCGCTGAAATCTTCGACGAAGGTGCGGATCATCTGCAACTGCGAATCGCTCAAGCGTTGGGCGTCGACGTCGCCGAAGAGGATGACGTCACACTCCTGCAGTTGCTCGAGGGAGGAGGGAAATTCCCGATAGGGGAAGTATTTTAAGTTAAGCGACGAATCGATGCGGCTGTGTTCCTGGGTGAAACCGCTGTCGGCGGACTGCAAAAAGCAGCTCAGGTTGATGGTGGGCTCGCGGAGCATCTCATTCTTGATGTAGCGGTATTCCCAGCGCGGGTAGCCCTCGACGTAGAAGACGTTGATCTTGGCATCGAGCACTTCGACGGGGCTCATGCGATGGTTGTCGGCGTCGCTGATTTCACCGGCCTGGGGGACGGCTTCGACGGTCACGTCGAGCATGCCGACCTGGTCGGCTTTAAACTGGAGCTCGACGGTCTGGGGTTTGTCGCCATCGAGTTGAATGGTTTTCTCGACGATGTTTCCATCGGGGTCGCGCAGGGCGATTTTGTGCGCGGCGTCGGTGAGGGTCAGGCGAACGGGGTGCGCGGGCTCGTATCCGGTGCCGTGGACGATGGCTTTGACGTTGACGACGTCGCCCTTGAAGGCGCTGTCCTGCACGCTGATCGAACGGATATCGATGTTCTGGGGCGCTTTGTCGGAGCCCACGGGGACGGGGTAGACCTTGACGCCGAAGCTTTTGACGGCGGCGACGGCGTCGGCGAGGTTTTCGGCGGGGGTATCGCGGCCGTCGCTGAGAACGACGACGCCGGCGACGCGCTGGCCCTGGAGTCCTTCGAGGACGGAGCGGACGGAAGCGACGACCTGAGTGCTGTTGCCGATCGGTTGCAGTTTTTGGATGGCGTCGATCACCGGAGGGTAGGCTTTGTTCTCGAATTTTTCGCGCTGGTCGACGGGCTTATTGGCGACTGACTGGACGTCCAAGGTGGCGAGGGGCTCGGCGGCGCCGGCGCCATTGCCAGAGAAGCGGTAGAACTTGACGACGTGAGTGCGGCCGAGGTCGTGGAGGGTGGCGGCGTTGTCGGCGGTGAGGAGGTCGGCGATGGCCTCAAGTCGGCCGCGCAGGGGTTGGTCGGAGGCGGCGGCATCCTTCACCTGCATGCTGATCGTGTCGTCGATCAGGACGGCGAGCACCGACGGCTCATTGACGCTCTCGACGAGGGTGATGACGGGGCGATTCAGCAAGGCGAGAACGAAGGCGAGAATCGCGGCGCGGGTGCAGCCGAGGAGAATGCGGGCGCGATTGGAGCGCCCCTCGCGGCGATAGATCTGATAAACGAGGGCGACGGCGGCGAGGCCGAGGACGAGGTTCCAGGTGACGGCGCCGAGGTAGCGTTGGGCGGGCCATTGGGGGTTGAAGTGCCAATGGAGTTCGCCGTCGCGGCCGAGGAAGCCGGGGTCGAGGCCTAAAAGAAATTCCCACAAACGATGGAACATGCGATCTCTCGGATGGCGCTACGCGGTTAAGGCGGACTGGGCGACGTTTCTTCGGTAATGGCCGAAGCGCATGGCGACGAAGCATTCGAAGGCGGCCAGAAGGAGGACGGCGAACATGATGGACCACCCGAGATCGCGGCCGGTGTTGGCGACGAGGGCTTCGGCGGGCACCTGGTCTTCATGGACGGTATACCCGAGGTCGCCGAGGGCTTTGCGGATGGCCGGGTCGGGGATAGTGCGGACGTCGGCTTCTTCGGGCGGGAGGTTGACGGCGATGGGATAGGTCTGGTTGCCGGTGGAGAGGCGATAAACGCCGGGGCGGCGCAGGGGTTGGCTGCGATAGACGGTTTGCTTTTCAGCGGCGCTCACGGCGAAGACGGGGACGTCGCGTTTGCCGCTGTCGACGAGGGTTGGCGCGGCCGTCATGCCGAGGGAGGTAGGGACCTCGACGGAGTCGCCGACGTTGATGTTCATCCAGGCGTCGCCCGCGCTGATGGAGCCGCTGAAAAGCTCCTGAATGAGGACGGGGTACATGGGCTTGCCGGAGAAGCTCATCCAGTCGGCGTTGGCGGTGGTGGAGAAGAAGATGACGCGGCCCTTGCCCGCGGCGTGGACGGTGATGGCGGGGTCTTCAGCGCTGTCGTTTTGCTGGGAGGCGGCGGGGCTGGCGAGGTTTTGGCCGGCGGGGAGGTAATTGAGCACGCGCTCGGTGGTGGGATTGGCGACGCTGAGGCGCCAATACTGGAAGACGCGAGCGGTGCCGAGCCCGGAATTGGATTCGCCCTTGAAGACGCTGAGGTAGGTGGACAGGTCGGCTTCGGGCTTGAAGTCGAAGTAGAAGGCATCTTTATTGACGGCGCTGGCGGAGATCTTTTCGATGAGCTTGCCGGGCAGCAGTTGGCGCTTGCCGCCGAGGAGTACGCGGTTGTACTCGTCGCCGTCGACCTTGGGGCCCATGAACAGGGCGAGGACGCCGCCCTGCTCGACGTAGACCTGCAACTGATCGGCGACGTTTTCGGGGAGGCGGCCGACGTTGGTGAGAATGACGGCGCGGTATTGCGAGAGGACTTCGCGCTCGCCGAGATCCTGGTCGCCGATGACGCGGGGAGTGAAGGCGCTGCTGCTGCGGCTTGGGCCGGAGTCAACTTCGCGCTTGGAAGGGAGCAGGGCTTCGGCGAGGAACGCGGAGGATCCGGAAAGGCCCTGGTTGCTGCGGTCGCCGTCGACGATGAGGACGGGGATTTCGGAGGCGACGTTGATGACGCGGTGTCGGCCGTTGTCGATTCTGAGGCGATCGTCGCCGGCGAGGTTGGCGGTGACGACGTGGGGACCGCCTTCCTTGAGGGGGCGATTGGCGAGCATGACCGGGGGCGTTGACGCGTCGAGCTTGAGCGTGGCGTTGCCGGGGACGTCCTTCTCGTCGATCTGCCATTGCAGAATCGCATCGGGGCCGGCGCCGAAGCCGCGGGCGACGGCGGTGAAATCGGCGCTGAACTTGGTGGTGATGATGTTACCGGCGGGCTTCAGGTCGACGATGGCCTGATTCCATTGGTTCTGCCGGCCGAGGTTGAAGACATGAACGTGCTCGGCGTCGCCGAAGGCGGATTGCAGGTCGCGTCCGGCGGCTTTGAGAGCTTCGGCGGATGATCCTTCGAAGGCGCTGCGGGTGCCGTCGGTGATGAGGTAGAAGAACTTGTTGGGCTGCCGGGATTCGCCGCGCGCGATGTCGGTCGCACGCGCCAGGGCGCCGGCCAGGTCGGTGGCGCCATACGATTGTTCGATCCCGTCGATGGCGCCATGGCAGGCGTCGAGGCTGTAGGTGGGCTTGCCGATGACGGCAGCGGCGGGGGCGCCGGCGGTCAGGATGACGACGGATTCGCCGCCGCGCACGAGGCGATCCATCATTCCCTTGGCGATCAGCCTGGCCTGGTCGAGGTGAGTGCGGGCGCCGGGGCGCTCAGCTTCGTAGGCCATGGAATAGCTGTTGTCGATGACGAAGACGTGAAGGCCATTTCGCTGGCCCGCGAGGGAGGCGAGGGTGTTGTTTTCGCAGCCGAGGGGCCGCGCGAGGGCGAGGCCGATCAATAACAGCAGCGCGCAGCGAACGGCGAGCAAGAGCCATTGCTCGAACTTCAGACGCCGGCGGTTTTTTCGCATCGCCTGGAGCAGGTACTCCATCGCGGCCCACTTGACGGTCTTAAAACGGCGGCGGTTCAGCAGGTGAACGGCGATGGGGATGGACACGGCGACGAGACCGGCCCAGAAGAACCAGGGGGAGATGAAGGCGGAAGCCAGTAGGTAGTAGGCAGTAGGCGGTAGGCAGTGAAGATGGGCCGCAACGTACATTTCAGTCTCTCTCAAAGCGAATCGTGATTTCTGCCTACTGTCTACCGCCTACTGCCTACTACTTAATGCTCGCGGCGCGGTTGGCGAGGAAGGCACTCAACGCGACATCCAGTGAATCGCCGCTGTTCATGCGCTGCAGATCGATCTGCATGCCGCGGCACGTCTTCCTCAACTGCTCGGTGCTCAGGCGCAATTGTTCAAGATAGCCCTCGCGCAATGAGCGCGGCTCGGTGAGCAGCTCGCCCAGTTCTTCAAGGCCCTTGAAGAGGGTTACTTCCTCAAATGGAAACTCGACTTCCTGGGGGTCGAGCACCTGGAACATCATCACCTCGTGCTTGCGGTAGCGCATGTGGCGCAAGCCCTTCTTGATGCTGTCGAGATCATCGAAGAAGTCGGAAAGGATGACGACGAGGCTGCGGTGCGTGAGGCGCTCGGCGATTTGATCGAGGATCTTCCCGGTGTTGGTTTTGTTCCAGCGGGGGACCTGTTGAAGCTCCTGCACGACCAGCTTCCATTGGGCGGGGGCGTTGCTGGGCTTGAAATAGCGGCTGAGCACCTGATCGAAAATGGCCAGGCCCACCGAATCCTGTTGCTGGATTGCCATGTAGGCGAGGGATGCGGCGATGGCGGTGGCGTGGTCGTACTTGGTCCACGAGTGTGATCCGGCGGTCACGGAGCCGAAGCCCATCGACTCACTGGCATCGACGACGAGCACGAGCTGGAGGTTGGTCTCCTCCTGATATTGCTTGAGATAAATCTTGTCGGAGCGGCCGAAGACCTTCCAATCGACGTGGCGGATGTCGTCGCCGGGGACGTACTGACGGTGCTGGGCGAACTCGACGGAGATTCCCTGGTAAGGGGAACGGTGCATTCCGGACATGAGACCTTCGACGACAAGGCGGGCGCGGAGGTCGAGCGATGCGATGCGCGCGAGGGTGCGGGGTTCGAGGTATTTGCGGTAGTCGGTGGTGGTTTCGGACATCGTCTTCCGGTCCCGCCGGTTCAACGTCAGGCTGTCTTCATGGCGGGCCCATCGCGCACCAGTCGTGCCGCGTTGGCGTCTGCTTCGTCGTACTGCTGGCGGGGAATGTGCTCCATCAGGCGCTTGACGATGGCGTCGCTGCGCATGCCTTCGGCCTCGGCATTAAAGTTGGTGACGATGCGGTGACGCAGCACGGGTAGCGCGACCTGGCGAATGTCCTCGGTGCTGACGTGGTACCGGCCCTTCAGAAGAGCGCGGGCCTTGCCGGCGAGGATGAGGTATTGCGAAGCGCGCGGGCCGGCGCCCCAGGCGACGTATTCGTTGATGAAATCGGGGACTTGCCCTTCGCCCTTGCGGGTCAGGCGGGTGAACTGGAGCGCGTAGCGGATCACGTGGTCGGCGACGGGCACCTTGCGGACGATTTCCTGGAGAGCGATGACCTCGTCGCCGCTGAGGACGTGGTCGAGGTGGACGATGCGGCCGGCGGTGGTGAGGCGCACGATCTGGAACTCTTCATCTTCGCTGGGGTAGCCGACGTTGATGTTGAACATGAAACGATCGAGCTGGGCCTCGGGGAGCGGGTAGGTGCCTTCCTGCTCGATGGGGTTTTGGGTGGCGAGAACGAAGAAGGGCTGCGGGAGCCGGTGCTGTTTGCCGCCGGCGGTGACCTGATGTTCCTGCATCGCTTCGAGAAGCGCGGCCTGGGTTTTGGGAGGGGTGCGGTTGATCTCGTCGGCGAGGATCACGTTGGCGAAGATGGGGCCGCGCACGAACCGCAGGGCGCGGCCGCCGGTGGTCTTGTCTTCTTCGATGACCTCGGTGCCGGTGATGTCGGACGGCATGAGGTCTGGCGTGAATTGGATGCGGTTGAAGCTCAGCCCGAGCGTCTTGCTGAGGGTGGAGATGAGCAGGGTTTTGGCCAGACCCGGGACGCCGACTAAGAGCGCGTGGCCTTTACAGAAGAGCGCGATGAGGAGTTCTTCGATCACCTGCTCCTGGCCAACGATGACCTTGCCGAGCTCGGCGCGCATGTTGTGGTAGCCTTTTTGAAGCTTTTCCACGGAGGCGAGTTCTTCGCCGGCTAAGTTGGTTTGTTCGAGTTGTGAGATCCCCATCTGCGGCGCTTGCGACATGAATGGCTCTCCAGTCCGACAGTTCGTAGGCGAGGCGCGGCTATGACTCAACCGCTTGTACCCCATACAATAGGTCGGGTCCACCCTGTGGGATGCGCGGTGTCGGGGAAAGTTTCGCGAGGACGGCGCGTCCCGAGTGAGCTGACACACAGATGCCTGAATTGCCGGAAGTGGAAACCGTTGTCCGAACGTTGCGGCCCCGATTGGAGGGGCAGGTGATTTCGGGCGTTCGGCTCGAGCGGGCGGATATCCTTTTACCGGTGGGGACGGATCTTGCGGGCCATCTGGTGAACCGGACGATCTGCGCGATCACACGGCGGGCGAAGCGGATCATCGTGAGGCTCGATGACGAAGGTTGCTTTTATTTTCATCTGGGGATGACGGGACAACTGACGCTGGACCCCCCTGCCGCGCCACGCCGGGTGCATACTCATTTGACGCTCGATATTGGACGGGGCAGAGAGTTGGAACTGCGGTTTCGCGATCCGCGGCGCTTTGGCGGAATCTGGTGGCTGGGTCAATCAGGCGATGCGAATGCAAACCTCGGGCCCGAGCCGCTGACGCTTCGGGCAGTTGAACTGGGCAGGCGGCTGGCGGGGACGAAGCGGGCGGTCAAGGCCGCGTTGCTGGACCAGAGGCTCATCGCGGGCTTGGGGAATATTTATGTGGATGAATCGCTGTTCGCAGCGCGCATTCATCCGCTGGCGCGGGCTGACCGGTTGTCCGATGCTCAGATTGGGCGGCTGAATCGGGCGATTAAACAGGTCTTGCGAAAGGCTATCGAGCATCGAGGCAGCACGCTTCGCGATTACATGGATGCGGAGGGGAAGTCAGGCGGATTTCAGAATCGACATCAGGTGTACGATCGCGCGGCGAAACCATGCGTGGCGTGTGATGCGCCGATCACTCGAATTGTGATCGGGGGGCGATCGACGCACTTTTGTCGAAGATGCCAGAAGAAAAGGTAGGGGCTAGCGTTTTCGGTCAGGCACGTCCAAGGTGGCCGTCGTGCCGACGCCGGGCGCGGACTCGATTTTCAAATTTCCCCCGATGAGTTCGGCGGCTTGTTTGGCGACGGGTAAGCCCAATCTGACGGCGGAGCGGCCTTTTTCGGGATCGAACGTGGGCGGCGCGAAGATGCTGGACAATTGATCGGGGAGAATCCCCACGCCCTCGTCGCGGACGGTGATGACGGCGCCGCCGCCGTCGCGGGGCTCGACATTGACGAAGACCT
>JBBRIN010000180.1:0-7197 GCA_038221115.1 Tepidisphaerales bacterium | reverse complement strand
CGATGACGGCGGTCATCTTACGACGGCCGCTCGGGTTAGACGCATGAAATGGGGAAGAGTTTCAATGGGGCGTAGTTGAGGGAACCCCCACCCTAGCCCTCCCCCGGAGTACCGGAGGAGGGGAGAACGCGCGGGGATGTTTCAGGGGATTTGTGTTGCCTGGGGGGTGGAAAGGGCGTATATTCTGTTTAGACAGAAATTACAGAAGGAGCTGATATGGCGGAGCTCACACCTGTCACGCAGAAGTTTATTCTTCACTGGGGGGAGATGGGGACGCGGTGGGGGATCAATCGGACGGTCGCGCAGATTCATGCGCTGCTGTATCTGGCGGCCAGGCCGCTGCATGCGGAGGAGATAGCCGGGGCGCTGGCGGTGGCGCGGTCTAACGTGAGCACGAGCCTGCGCGAGTTGCAGGGGTGGGGGGTGATTCGGGTCGTACACGTTCTGGGCGACCGGCGGGACCATTTTGAGTCCATGAAAGAGGTGTGGGAGATGTTTCGCATCGTGCTGGATGAGCGCAAGCGGAGGGAGATCGATCCGACGGTGGCGGTGCTGCGCGATTGCGTGGCTGAGGCGGAGCGGGCGGGGGCGGGCGAGAAGCTGCCGCGCGAGCGGCTTTCGCAGATGCTGGAATTCTTCGAGACGATGGGGGGCTGGTACGAGCAGATGCGGCGGCTGCCGACGCCGGTGGTGATCAAGTTCGTGAAGATGGGGGCGAAGATGCGGAAGCTGCTGGGGATTGGCGGATAATTCGGCGCCGTCTCGCTCAGCGGAGGATATTTCTGTGATCACAGAACTTGCCAATCGAACCGGACTAAGCCCCAGGGGGTGGATGCTGTATGACGGGCGGTGCGGCTTCTGCAGCGCGGGCATGCGGCGCATTTCCGGACTGCTGCGGGAACTGGGGTATGCCACGGCGCCGCTGCAAGCGCCCTGGGTGGTGGAGCGGATCGGGGCGAGGTTGGCGCTCGATCCGCAGGAGCTGATGCTGCTGACGCCGGACGGGAGGATCATCGGCGGCGTGGATGCGTATCTGCATATCGCGGGTGAAGTGTGGTGGGGTAAGCCGGTGGCGTGGATGGGGCGGATCGGGTGGGTGCATGGGCTATTGGCGAGCAGCTATCGGTGGATTGCGGATCATCGCCAGCGGATCAGCGCGGTGTGCCGGTTGAAGCCGGACCTTGGCGGGGAAGGGGGTGCGCCATGACGGCGCTGCATCATGAGGTGTTGGCGGCGCGCGGCGCGCTCGAAGATAGGCCGGCGCTTTGTGCGGTGCTGCGCGCGGATTGGCGGGATGCGCTGTTCATCCACTTTCGGGTCGATGCGCGGGAGGTGCAGCCGTGGGTGCCGCTGGAGCTGGATCTGTTTGAGGGCAATGCTTACGTCAGCCTGGTTGCGTTCACGCAACATCGGTTGCGACCGGTTTTCGGAGGTTGGCTCGGTGAATGGCTGAGCAAACCGCTGGGGCGGCACGAATTCTTGAACGTGCGCACCTATGTGCGCCGCGGCGATGAGCGGGGGATTTATTTTCTGGCGGAGTGGATTCCCAATCGGCTGGCGATCTGGGTGGGGCCGCGGCTGTATGGGCTGCCTTACCGGCTGGGGCGATTGAACTATGCGATGCGGGCTGATGGCGAAATTCGGCGCGCGGTGGATTGCGCTGAAGGGCGATTCGAGTGTCGGGCGGCGGTGGGCGCGTTGGCAGCGCCGGCGGTGAGTACGCCGGGAAGCGAGACGGCGTTTCTGCTGGAGCGATATGCGGCGTTCACGAGCCGGCGCGGCGTGCTGCGGCGGTTCAGAATTGCCCATGCATCCTGGCTGGCGAGCGAGGTGAACGTGGCGGTCGTTGCGAATGATCTGCCGGTGCCGGTGCGGCTGGGGGACCGGGCGAGCGCGCATTATTCTGCCGGTGTGGAGGACGTTCGCATAGGGCGGCCGGAGCGATTGACGGGGCGATTGGACGTCGCAAGTTGGCTGCCACTCGCGGCATTGCCGATGGTGGCAATGGCCATGCGAAATCGGCTGCCGGCATGGGCGCTCATGTGGGCGCTGGCGTACGCGCTGTTCCTTGGGTGCAAGTGGCTGAGGTATAGACGGGCGGCTCGAAAGGTGCAGACCACCATCCGGCGCGCGATGGCGTACCTGGTCCTGTGGCCGGGGATGGACGCCGGGCGATTTCTGGACGTCGATCGTACCCCGACAGCACCACGTCTGATCGATGCGCTGCCGGGCCTCATCAAAACGCTGTGCGGCGCGGCGTTACTCTGGGGGCTCTTACCGCATCTACCCCCCCCTGCCGCCGGTCATCATGGGATGGATCGGCATGGTTGGCCTGATCCTCGTGCTGCACTTTGGGCTCTTCGACGTGATGGCGTGGGCTTGGCGGCGCGCGGGGGTCAATGCGGAGCCGCTGATGAATCG
Organism: Tepidisphaerales bacterium; assembly: GCA_038221115.1. Classification (GTDB taxonomy): domain Bacteria; phylum Planctomycetota; class Phycisphaerae; order Tepidisphaerales; family Tepidisphaeraceae; genus JANXVV01. The sequence continues at coordinate 4,776 of JBBRIN010000180.1, read as the reverse complement.
GCCGGCGCGGGCGGTGGGTCTCGGGGAGTTCTGGGGAAGCCGGTGGAACACAGGATTTCATCGGCTTGCGCACGATTTGCTCTTTCGGCCGCTTCGGATGTGGCTGGGCGGCGCCGGCGCGCTGCTGGCGACGTTCGCGGCGTCAGGAATCGTACACGAGCTGGTGATCACGGTGCCGGCGCGCGGGGGATACGGGGGACCGACGGCGTATTTTGTGATCCAGGGGATGGGGGTTGCGTTCGAGCGTTCGGGGGCGGGTGCGCGGCTTGGGTTGCGCCGTGGATGGCGCGGCCGAGCGTTTGCGCTGGGCGCGGCGATGTTGCCGGTGGGGCTGCTGTTTGGGCCGGCGTTTGTGGTTCGGGTGATGGTGCCGTTTCTTCACGCGATGAAGGTGATCCCATGACAACGCTCGAAACGCTTCTGACGGTTGGCGGCATCTGCCACTTTGGAATACTCATCGCAAGCGCTCTGGTGCCGGGCGTGCTGGATTGGAAGGGCGAGCTGAGCAAGCTGGCGCCGCTGTGCCGGCATGTGGTGTGGACGCACGGGGCGTTCATCGTGCTGGTGATCATTGCGTTTGGCGCGCTGACGCTGGGGAATGTGGGGCGGCTGGCCGCGGGCACGCCGCTGGCGCGGTGGGTGTGCGGGTTTATCGCGGTGTTCTGGCTGGCGCGGGTGAGCCTGCAATTTTTCCTGTTCGATGCGCGGCCGTTTTTGCGGACGGCGTGGTTGAAGGCGGGGTATCACGGGCTGACGGTGGTGTTTCTGTACCTTGGATGCGTCTATGGGTGGGCGGCGGTGAGGTGAAGAAAGAGATTTTACCCCAGAGAGCACGGAGGACACGGAGAGAGAAGAAGAGAGGAAAGAAAAACTCCTGTTTCGATTTCTTCTCTGTGCTCTCTGTGCTCTCCGTGGTTTATTTCATCATTGCTCGAGGGCGGGTTCGTGGACGGCGCCGCGAATGAGATCGACGACGCGGGGGGTGCCTAATTCGCGCTTGCCGAAGCCGGGGAGGGCGCCGGCGGCGACGGCGGCGGCCTGGGCGTCGGGGTAGTTGCTGACGAGCATCATTTTGAGGGAGGGATTGGATTTGCGAAGGGTTTGGATGACGCGGACGCCCTGCGACTCGGAGAAGCCGTAGCCGAGCTCGCGATTGAAGAGGATGAGGTCGACGCCTTGCTGCAGCACTTCGTTCAATTCGGCGTCGTCATCGGCGGCAAGCAGGGAGACGTCATTCTTCAGGGCCTTGCTGACGGTCATTCGCAGGTAGCTGCTATCGGGGCCGCAGTGGCCGACCAGGGCAATTTTTTTTGGCATGGCGATAGGTCCTTCCTCAAGGAACAACGATGGCCGCCGCAGGCGGCGCTCCGAAAACGATCTCCGGTTACTGAGGGTCAGTTAGCGTCATCGGAGTTTTCCGTCGCATCCGTTGGCGGGCTCTTCGATTGAGTTGAGCGGCGGAAGATGGCGAGGACGCGATCGATGGCGACGACGTAGAGGCGGTTGTCGTGTTCGAGCTCGACGGGAATTGCCTCGCGGGGATCGAAGAGCACTTTGTCGTATTGCCGGATCGTCTCGTCCTGGTCGTTTTCGATGGCCTTGCTGACGGCGATGACGCGGCCGGTGATGACGGGGATCTCGTGGCTGTCGGGCAGGACGATGCCGCTTTTGGTTTCGCGCTTGTTGTCGTCCTTGCGAATGACGACGCGCTTGCCGTGGGCTCGATCACGTCGAATTCGGTGCTGCGCTTCGCGGGTCGGGTGGACATAGGTCTGGGGGATTGTAGTCGATCAGGCGAGCGTTGTCCGGCGGGGGGATTACCGCGAAGAGACGAAGGCACGAAGGACCACGAAGGGGATGGGCAATTGGTGAGGATCGCCTAAGATGTCGAAGTCCGAAAGATGTGGAGGCTGCATGCGCGTGAGACTTGCCTGGATTAGCGTCGTGTTCTTGTGCGTCGCGGGCGGGGCTACAAAGGAGGAGGCGCAGAAGCTTGAGGCGACGGATCTGCCATTGAATCTGCGCGGGGCGACGGGCGACCTGGCGGAGTGGCTCAAGGGGTTTGACCATCCGGTGGAGAGGTTCGGGTATACGGTGTCGCCGCTGGGGGAGGAGGATGATTTTCGGATTTTGCAGGTGACGTATCCGTCGCCGATGAAGACGCCGTTTCCGGAGAACGACGTGGTGCCGGGGGAGCTGTATGTGCCGGCGCATCCGGCGCTGGGGGCGGATGGGCGGATGCCGGCGGCGATCGTGCTGGATATTCTGGATGGGCGGGCGATTTTGCCGCGGATGACGGCGCGGGTGTTGGCGCAGCGGGGGGTGGCGGCGTTTTATTTTCCGATGCCGTTTTACAACTCGAGGCGGCCGCCGGCGAACGCGCATCAGAAGCTGCTGGAGGGAGATCCGGGGCCGTATCTGGCGCCTCCGCCGCGGCAGTTGGTGATGGACGTGCGGCGGGCGAAGGCGATTCTGGCGAGCCGGCCGGAGATCGATCCGCACCGGATTGGGATCACGGGGATCAGCCTGGGCGGGATTATGACGAGCCTTGCGGCGGGGGTGGATGGGGAGTTTTATCGGGTCGCGCCGGTGCTGGCGGGCGGGGACATGGCGACGCTGATCTTTCATACGCGCGAGATGCGCAGCATTCGGCAGGTCCTGGAGCGGCATGGCATTGATCGCGACGCGACGGCGAAACTGCTGGCGCCGGTGGAGCCCTTGAATTTTGCTTCGCGCATCGATCCGGGAACCTGCATGATGATCAATGCGGCCCAGGATGAGGTGATCCCGCGCGCGGCGACGCTGGGGCTTGCGGAGGCGATGGGGAAACCGACGCTATTGTGGCTGCCGGGCGGGCATTATTCGGGGATGCTGTATTTGCCGATCGCTCAACAGAAGGTGGCGGATTGGATGTTGGGGGTGGAGGTGAGGTCGTTGGAGATGAAGCCGGGCGCGAAGCCTGCGCGCACGCCTCAGACGTTGCCGGCCGCAATCCCGCCATCATGATGATGGAGGCTCGGGCGGGTCGGGGGGGCGGCGGCCCGTTTCGTTTAGATATTTGCTTCGCCCCTGCGCATAGTCATCGGAGTCGATCGCCGCATCGGTGGCATCGCGTTCGGCGGAGTGGTAGGTCTCGGTTTCGTCGGGCACCTGTTGCCACCAGGGCTTGTATTGGCCGCACTCGCGGTCGTGGATTTTGGTGAGCATGGGGACGCACCAGCCGCAGCCGGTGCCGGCGGAGAGGCACTCGGAGATCTGGGATGCGGCCTTGGGTTTTTCGCGGCGGCAGAAGCCTTCGACCTTACGCAAGGGGACGCGGAAGCAAAAGCAGATGGTGTCGTCGGGACCGAGGGCCACGGCCTGATTATAGCATGGCGGGGTTACAGCCGGGGGAGGATCGTGTCGAGGCGATTGACCTCGTAGAGGCCGGCGGGCTGGGAGTGGAGGTTGATGAGGCGCAGATCGCGGCCGTCGCGGAGGAGGAGGCGGCGGAGCAGGACGAGGCGGGCGAATGCCGAAGTGGTGGCGCATTCGGCTTTGGCCAGATCGAGGACGATCCAGCGGGCGTTGCGCCGGCCGGCGGCGGTGAGCGAGAAGCGATCGGCGTGCTCGTGGGAAAAGTTCGCTGCCTCGTGAACGATGGTGGTTTCCAGGGTGACCATGGCGACACAGCTCCGGCGCAGCGGCGCGAATCAGAGCTCGCGGCGGCTGCGGTACAAGTCGGGATCGTAAAGACAGGCCCACCGGGATACGTCACCGACCCGGTCGATACGTGAATATGCCCCAAGCGTGGTAACAGGGCGATTGGGTAAAATGCAAATCGATCTCGGGGCAATTCCGTCGCTGCCGCGTTGGAGGGGTCCGTTTATGACGACGGTGACGGCTGTGCGGGCGCGGGCATTGGGCGCGGCTTTTCCCCGGAGGCGCTTGTCCCTACAATCCGCCCCGGCATGTTTCGCCAGGTTCCCAATCTTCTCACCGCCGGCCGGCTCGTTCTGGGCGTGGTGTTTTTCATCATGCTGTCGTTCTACCAGTACAAGGGGCGCGGCGATTCGCCGGACCATTGGCTTCTGCACTGGGCGTTCCTCACGTACTTCATCGCGCTGATCACGGACTTCCTGGACGGCTACCTGGCGCGCAAGTGGAAGATCGAGAGCGCTTTTGGGCGGATCGTCGATCCTTTTGTGGACAAGGTGCTGGTGCTGGGAAGCTTCATTTTCTTTGCCGGCAAAAATTTCGTCATTCCGGAGACGGAGCACTCGATGGTGGTGAAGACGATCACCGGGGTTGCGCCGGGAATCGTGGTGATTCTTCTGGCGCGCGAGCTGCTGATTACGGTGATTCGCAGCGGCAGCGAGAGCAGCGGCAAGAGCTTTGGGGCGGCCTTCAGCGGGAAGCTGAAGATGGCGTTTCAGTCGGGCACGATCCTGATCATCCTGCTGTATGTCAACTATTACGACTGGGTGCAGGCGCACGCGCAGCCGACGGCGCGGTGGGTGCGCGACATTGGCATCTGGGGGACGGTGGCTATTACGGTCATCAGCGGGGGCCAGTATCTCTATCGCGCCATGCCGCTCTTTTTTGAAAAGGGCAAGCATGCGTGACCGGCGCGTCGATAGTATTCATTTCAATTGAGGTTTGCTTGAATCCATTTTTGATCTCTATCGTGCTGGGCATTGTCGAGGGGCTCACCGAGTTCCTTCCCGTCAGCTCGACCGCGCATCTGAAACTCGTCGAACAGAAGCTCATTGGAGCTGATGCCAATATCACCGGCGG
>JBBRIN010000179.1:0-7216 GCA_038221115.1 Tepidisphaerales bacterium | reverse complement strand
GTGAGTTGTCGAAAGCACGGGCTGGGCCCCCCGCGCTGCGCGGGGCCCGCGTTATGAAACGAGGCGGGCCAGATAAAGTATCGATCGGCACAGGCGGCCGTTGTCGTGGCGTTTGTGTGTTTGATCTCGCGCGATTCGCTGGCTTGGAGCAACAAAGAACACATCCAGCTCACCCGCATGGCTGCCGAGCTGCTCATCGCCGACCCCGCCACGCCTCCAGACATGAAAGCCTGGCTCACCGAAGCCAACCGCCAGAACATGGATATGGACGCCGAGCGCGCATACTTCCTCCACCAGCGCGTCGGCACGTTCCCGCGCGGAGCCGACGGCTTGGGCTTCTGGGCAACCATGCCCGACATGGACAAGGGCGGGCCCAGCAGCGCGCGCGGAAAGCAGAATGAGATCGAGCCCTTCGGCCTGCCGGAGTCGCAACTGCACTTCACCGACATGGAGTTGCTGAACCCTGACGAAGCCACCCACACGTATCGCGACGATCTCTCCCACAAGCCCAGGCTCGCCGAGATCCCGCACGACATGAGCGACCCGCGCTGGAAAAAGGCCGGCATGCTCCCCTTCCGCGTCGAGGACGTATACAAAAAACTGGTCAAATCGCTGAAGGAAGGCCGCCTGGCCGACAAGGACGGACAATACCCGCGCGACGATCACGCCGGAAAGTGGGCCGGATACCTTGCGCATTATCTGGAGGACAACACGCAGCCCCAGCATGCGACGATCGACTTCATGAGCCGCGCGTACTTCGGGCACAACACCCGCTCCCCCAACATCCACTCCGACGTCGAATACCGGCTCGGCGACGACGACACCAACGACTTCATGCCCCTCCGCGAGGAATACTGGGCACTCTTCGCCAAAGCCCTCCAGGACGTCAAGGACCCCATTCAGACCACTGACCCCTGGCAAGGCACCATCGAAGTATCGCTCACCAGCTACGATGCCCTGCCGCTCATCGGCCGCGCCGCGATGGCCGGCTACGGCATGACCGGCTCCCCCACTGCCCCCGAGGGCCACCCCTCCGAGTTCAACGCGGAAAGATTCTATCACGCCAAAGGGCAGTATCTCGGCCGCGAGATGACCATGCTCGAGATGAAGGCCCACCAGCAAGCCTGGGCGATCAAACGCGTCCAGCGCCTCTGGCGGCAAGCGTGGGATGAGACTCACGGGAAGTGAGATCCCCCGCTTCGGATTTTATTTGGATTTTGAGTTTTGGATTTTGGATTTCCAACCCGCTTCACTTCCTGATGCGTTGAAATGAAATCGTGCGGTTAAAGACCTCTGTAAAAAGGTCCATCTTCCGGCGGGCGGACCAGATTTCCAGCTCCGGATCGCCGCGCCCCTGAATGCCGAGCTTCACGCGGCGCTTGCCAACTTGCATCTTCAGCGCTGAAACGACCGACGTGTGCGTTCGGTCCAGCGCGTCGGCCATCCGAAGCAACGCCGCCCCGACGCGAACCGCCTTTTGCGCCGCGGAACACAGCGCGGCGAACGAATCGTGCCCGAGCTTGGGTTTGCTCTTGCGGTGATACCGCGCGATCTGCGCAATGACCTGCACTTCCTCCTCCGTAAAGCCCTTGAGCGAGCCGTGCAGGATCAGGTACATGCTGTGCTTGTGGTGACCGCGGGGGCTGATGTGCCAGCCGATGTCGTGAAGCAGCGCGCCGTACTCCATCAGCTCGCGCTCGCGCTTCCCCAGTCGGTGTATCTGCCGGGTCGCATCGAACAGTTGATTCAACAGCCGCGACGTCTGCTCGCTGTGGCTCTGGTGCCAATCGCAGCGCCGCGCCAGATCCAGCACGCTGCGCCGCCGCGGGTCCGGCACCTCGCGCCGCACTTGCAGCTCAGGCAGATGCCGCGACAGGTAGTCCACGAGAATTCCCTCGCGCAGCGCCGACTTGCAGATGTGGATGCGCTTCAGGTCCAGCTGGTGGAACAGCTCATTGACGAGCACTGCCCCCGCGATAACCTGGTCCTGTCGCTTGTCGTCGAGGCCGGCCATCTGAGCGCGGTCCTTCGAGCGGCTTTCCAGCAGCTTGCTCACCAGATTGGCGAACCGGTCGCGCTCGATCGTGCCAATCGTCCCGTCGGTTGACGCGGCGTCCTTCTCATCCGGCTTGGCCAGCGTCCCGCACATGGCGGCCAGGTTTTCCAGCGTGCCGCTCGTGCCAAACACCTTCACAGGCGCAAGCGCGCGAACACCGTCGATGATGGGCGTCAACTCCTGGCGGTAGTGGCGAAGAAGATTCTGCAGCTCCTTGGCGTCGACAGGGTCCGATTTGATGAACTTCGCCGTCATGCGCGCCGAGCCAAGCTTGCAGCTTTCCAGAAGCACCGGCTTGTGCTCATTGGCAACGATAAACTCCACCGACCCGCCGCCGATGTCGACGAGCAGGTGCGGCCCACCTTTCAGATCGGTCGCATGGCGAACCCCCAGATAAATCAACCGCGCTTCGTCTCGACCCGACACCACCTTGAGCCGCAGCCCCAGCTCGTCGCGCACGCGAACGATGAAATCGCCCCCATTCTCCGCCTCGCGAACCGCGCTGGTGGCAACGGCGACGATCTTCTCGCACTGCCGCTGCTGCGCAACCTGCTGAAATCGGCGAAGCGTGACGACCGCGCGGTCCATCGCATCGTTGGTGAGCCGGCGCGATGGGAAGCTGATCCGGCCCAGCCCAACCATCTCCTTGAGCCGCCACAACGTGGTGACGCCGCCCGATGGGTCCACCTGCGCGATGATCATGTGAATCGAGTTCGACCCGACGTCGATGGCGGCGAGCCGAAGTGTGGACGGGGGAAGCGCAACCGTTGAATGTTGGTGCCGCGCTGCGGCGGGGGGACGGGCCGTGGTCATGGATCGCATTGTAACTTCGCTTCGCCTGTGACGCATCTTCACGCCAGCCGCGCGAGATCACCAGGATGATAAAACCCGTAGAGCGTGCCCTTCCCGGGGGCGAGCGATTCGGGGAAATCGAGGATCGCGACAGAACCCTTCTTGAACTTGACCAGCGGTTTCTCCTTGCCAATGAGAAAGAAGCCGACCCAGTTCGCCAGGTGCGGGTCGTGGCCGACGAGGGCGACGGTGGACTTGGCCGAGTCGAGTTCGTGGTCGCGGAGGAACGCGAGCACTTTGAGGGCCGGGCCGGTGGCGAGGACCGGAGCTTCGAGAAACTGAGGCTTGTCGTCGTAGGCAGTGAACACGATGTCGGCGGTCTTTACGGCGCGCTTCAATGGACTGGTGATGAGCGCGTCGAAGTGGCCGACGAGGCGGCGGAGGCCCTTGGCGGCGGCGCGCATCTCTTTCTTCCCGGCAGGCGTCAGGGGACGCTGGGCGTCGTCCTTCCCTTGCTTTTCCCAAGCCTCCGGGTCGCCGGCTTTCCCGTGGCGGATCAGGATGAGGCGCATCAATGCTCCGTCAAACAATTGCGACAGAATCGGACAGAATCAGACACTTTTCAGCGGATCATATCGTCCACAAAGCCAGGCAGCGTTTGGTAAGCAGCCTCGGAGTTTTTTCTAGAGTCCGCCAACGTTAAGGCTGCGTTAACGTTTCATTAAGGTCGCGTTAAACACCCGGTGTCAAGATGAGTAGGCTTTGCTAGGGAGCCAACCTGCGGAGGTATCGCGTGCGTAAGATCGTTGTTTTAGCATTTGCGTTCATCCTCGGCACGTGCGGCATTTTTGGTTGCCAAGGTACCACCCCACCGTTGACTTGGGGGCCTGAGAGCGGCTTTGCCGGAGGCGAAGGATCCTTTGGTGAGGATCCTGTGAACCCAGGGGTATATTCGTCGTCCCGGTCAACGGAGCCCATTCGGGCGAGTACTCATAAAGCCGCGTGCAACTGCCAATAGATTCTTATCGTAAATGTTGACGCTTGCGCGGCTTCGGTGCGGGCTTGGGGGAAGAGGCGCCGGGGATCCCGGTCCTGATTTCATTGAACTGTCCAGAAGGCGAGTCTGTATGCCGCTGATCCGCTTTGCCTTGCGCCGTCCGTACTCAATTGCGGCGGTGGTGATTCTGGTGTGCCTGCTCGGAGCATTGTCCGCGCTGCGCATGCGCACTGACATTTTTCCATCGATCGACATCCCGGTGGTGAGCGTCGTCTGGTCGTACGGAGGAATGAGCGCCGAGGAGATTCGCGACCGGGTGTTGAGCATCCACCAGCGCCAGATGCCTTCGGGGGTCGACAACATCGAGAAGATCGAGGCGACGGCATACAACGGAATCGGCGTCATCAAGGTGTTCCTGCACGAGGGGGCCGACGTCACGCGGGCGGTCTCGCAGCTATCGAGCACGGCGATCTACGTGATGAAGTACATGCCGCGGAACATCAATCCGCCGGAGATTCTCGAATTCGGCGCCACCGACGTTCCGGTGCTGCAATTGAGCGTCTCCAGTTCGTCCCTGGCGGATACCAAGGCTTACGACGCCAGTCAAAACATCATCCGTCCGGGACTGGCGGTGGTGCAGGGGGCTTCCGTGCCATCGCCCTATGGCGGCAAGCCGCGCGTCATCATGGTCGACCTCGACACCGCGGCGCTTCAGGCAAAGGGCATTTCGCCGGCGGACGTGACGGCGGCAGTGCAGTCGCAAAATGTCATCACGCCCTCGGGCGGCGCCAAAATCGGGACCAAGGACTACACCGTTACGCTGAACAACAGCACGCCAACGGTGGCGGCGCTGAATGATTTCCCGGTGAAGCGCGTGAACGGCACAACCGTCTTCCTGCGCGACGTTGCCCACGTTCACGATGGGTTTCAGGTTCAAACCAACGCCATCGACGTCGATGGCCGGTCCGGCAGCCTCGTCGTCGTGCGCAAGGGAGGCGGCGCATCGACGCTGTCGTTGATCGCATCGGTCAAGCAGTTGCTCCCGGACCTAAACCGGCTGGTCCCCAAGGGCATGGAAATCAAGGCGCTGTTCGACCAATCCATTTTCGTAAAGGGGGCGCTGAACAGCGTGCTCCTGGGCGGGACCATGGCCGCCGGGCTGACGGCGCTGATGATCCTGCTATTTCTGGGCAACTGGCGGCTCACGGTGATCATCCTGGCATCGATCCCCCTCTCGATCGTGGCAGCCCTGCTGGTGCTTTACAGCGACGGGCAGACGCTCAATACGATGACGCTGGGCGGGTTCGCCCTGGCGGTCGGCATCCTCGTCGACAACGCCACCGTGGTCATCGAGAACATCGAACGCAACCTGGGCCTGGGCAAAGACCTCATCCCGGCGATCGAAGAGGGAGCAGGAGAGATCATGAAGCCGACGGTGATCTCCACGATCGCCATCTGCGTCGTGTTCGTGCCGGTCTTTTTGCTGCAGGGGACGGCCAAGTACCTGTTTTCACCGCTCTCGCTGTCGGTCATCATCTCCTTGTTGGCGAGCCTGGCGCTGTCATTTACTCTTGTGCCAGTGCTCTTCAAGTTGTTGATGCGGAAATGGGTCGAGCAGCATGGCAAGCGCGCCGGCGCGCACGATATGCAGAAACGCAGCACGCGCAACCCGCTTCTGGCCATCCATTTTGGGTTCGAGGCGCTGTTCAACGGGTTTCGGAATCTGTATCGGGCGCAGCTCGCATGGGCGGTGGACCGGCCGCTGCGAACGGCGCTGTTCTTCCTGTTGTTGATGGGCGCGTCCGTGCTGCTATACCCGCACATCGGGATGGATTTCTTCCCGCAGGTCGATGCCGGGTCGATGCGCCTGCACGTTCGGGCCCCGCCGGGAACGCGGATCGAGGAGACGAAGGAATATTGTGCCGCGGTCGAGCGCGAGATTCGCAAGCTGGTCGGAGAGAACGAGCTCGACGTCGTGCTCGACAACGTGGGCTTGCCGTACAGCGGCATCAACCTGGCGCTGAGCGATACCGCGACGGTGGGGCCGATGGACGGCGAAATCCTGATCTCATTGAAGGAGCATCACCGGCCAACCGCGGGGCACGTCGCCATGCTTCGCAGGGAGTTGCCCAAACGGTTTCCACAGCTGGCGTTCTTCTTTCAGCCCTCCGACATCGTGAACCAGGTGTTGAACTTCGGACAGGCCGCTCCGATCGACGTGCGCGTGACCGGACCAAAGCAGGACGCCAACTACGAAACGGCGCAGTCGATCCTCCTGGATCTGAAAAAGGTGCCCGGGCTGGTGGACGCGCACATCTTTCAGGTTCCCGATGCGCCATCGCTGCAACTGGACGTCGACCGAACGCTGGCCAACGCGATGGGACTGGCGCAGAAGGACGTGGCGGACAACGTGCTGGTCACGCTGAACGGCAGCGCGTCGGTGGCCCCGAATTTCTGGCTCGATCCGCGAAACCGGGTGAGCTACCCGCTGCTCGTCCAGACGCCGAACTACACGGTGGACTCCATGGACTCATTATCGACGATGCCGCTGACGACCAAGGGCGAACAGGGATCGGGAGACCGACAACTGCTGATGAACGTGGCGAAGGTGAGCCGCAGTCGGGTCCCCTTGGTCGTTTCGCAGTTGAACATTCGGTCGGTTTTTGACATCCATGCCGACTATCAGGGCCGTGACTTGGGAAGCGTGGCGGATGAAATCGACCGCGTGCTGGAGAAACACCGCCCCGATCCGGCGTCAGGAATGAAGCTGCTCGTCACGGGCCAGGTCGAGACGATGCGCGAAAGCTTTAAGGGCTTGGTCGGGGGCATCGGGCTGGCGGTCGTGCTGATCTACCTGCTGATGGTATTGAACTTCCAGAGCTGGGTGGACCCGGTGATCGTGTTGATGGCGGTGCCCTTCGCGCTGGCCGGCGTGTTGTGGATGCTCTTCGGCAGCCACACCCACATCAGCGTACCGGCGCTGATGGGGACATTGATGTGCATCGGCCTGACGACTGCGAACAGCATCCTCGTGGTAACCTTCGCGAACCAGCAGATGGACGAGGGGGAAACCGCACAAGCCGCGGCGATCGCCGCCGGTTATACGCGGTTGCGGCCGGTGCTGATGACGGCGGGGGCAATGATCCTGGGTATGATTCCCATGGCCCTGGGCATCGGCGAGGGAGGCGAACAGAACGCGCCGCTGGGCCGCGCCGTCATTGGCGGTTTATTGTTCGCGACCTTTGCCACGTTGATTTTCGTACCGTCGATGTATCGGTTGATGCGGGGCCGCCGCCGGCTTACCGCGATTTGAATGAGGCTTATGCCATGAATAGCTCGATTGAAGCAGCGAAGCAGCCGACAATTGAGCC
>JBBRIN010000178.1:0-7224 GCA_038221115.1 Tepidisphaerales bacterium | reverse complement strand
GCAGCCGATCCGCCAACCCCACCTCCGTCAATAAATGCATCGCCCACCCACGGTCCGCGCGCCGCCCCGTAAACGACATGCCCAGCAGCACATTCTCCAGCGCCGTGAACCCCGGCAGCAAGTGATGCGTCTGAAAAATGTACCCGATGTTCTGCCCGCGAAAGACGTCCCGCGCCGCTTCAGACAGGCTGGCAAGATCAGTCGTACCGTCGCCATTGCTGAACGCAATCGCCCCCGAATCCGGCGCAAGAATCCCCGCGATCAAATGCAGCAGCGTCGTCTTCCCCGACCCCGACGTCCCGATCAGCGCAATCTGTTCCCCATCGGCCACCTGAAGGTCGTCCACATCGATGACCGGCACGACCGAGCCGTCCGGGCCGACATAGCGCTTGATAAGTTGGTGGAGTCGGACAGCCATGTAAGATCCTGACTGATCGGTGCAAAGTCGATTGTAAAAAAACCGCGCGGCGAAAGCCGCTGAGGAAGGTCCACCCGGGAACCTCAGTATAGATCGAACCCAACTCCAAGGGCAAGCAATGCGTCTTCATTGACCGCCTTACTCCCCGTTTCTAGCATGACCCGCCGTGATCTCCTTCCCATTCCAACCCGCCTCCTTCCCCACTCTCGCCCAGGCGAACGATTCCGGCTCCGTCTTCATCTGGTCACTGCTGCTCATCGTCTTCCTCGTCCTCATGTTCGGAGGCATCAGCTTCTTCCGAAAATGGATGACCCGCAACGACGAGGAATCCGCGTCTCCCGCCGGTTTTACCCTCGGCGACCTCCGCCGGCTGCACGATGAGGGCCAACTTTCCGATGAAGAGTTCGAGAAGGCGCGAACCCAGATGATCGCCGCCACCCAGCGCGCCGCCGCCCGCGCCGCCGAGGCCGCCAAGCTCGCGATCCAGGAGCGCGGCGCCGCCGCCGGATCGACCGATGTCGATGCGATCCGCCGCAGGGCACAGCTGTATCGCGAGCAACAGGCTGGAAACAAACCCATCCCTCCCGCGTCTTTAGAAGGAGGCGACGCAGCCCAGCCGCCACCGCCGCCCGTGCAGGGGTAGCCTGATCGATCAGGCGTGATCGAAGCGCAGCGCAAATTTTTACAGCGCCGACAGTTGTCGCTCAAGCTCCAGCGACACGGTGTGCCGACAAACTCGGACCTAGCCCTAAGGAAAGGGCTTAACGCAATCATCAAGTCGCCCCCCATGAAAACACGATAACGGGAGGAGCGGCAATGCCTTCGCCAGGCGCATATGCCTGCGGATCGGGATGTGCGATGTTGCCCTGCCCAGCACCCAGGCCTGATCTCGGCCACCGCCGGTAGTCATGCTGATACGCCGTCCGGTGAGTCTATTCGGACCTCTTATCCGGACCTCGCCCAGGGAAGACGGAACGATGCCCCGCTGCCCGGTTGGTGGTATGCTGAGCGCTCCGCCGCGTGGGTTGACGGTGCGATCGCACTGTTGAGCCAACCGCGCTCCGCGGGCCGTTTCAATGCCGCGACGGGAATCGGCGGCACGGCAGATCAGTACCGAGTAGCGGCGGCGAACCACTCGCGGTGCCGGCCGATTAGGAAGGCGAGCCGATGGCAAGTAGTAATCGCACCGGCAACAGCGGTGGCAGTGGAGGTGATCGTGGCAACGGGGGTGGCAATGACCGTGGCGGCAATGACCGCGGCGGCGGGTCTCACGGAGGAGGCTCCAACCGGTCCAACGATGGCGGGAGTGGAAACACTTCCAACTCCTCGGGCAACAGTGGCTCCAACAACCCCGGCGGTTTTCGAGGTAGACGCGTGACCACCTGTAGCTTTTGCGGCAAATCCTCCCGTGACGTCGGCCCCATGGTCGAAGGACCCTCCGACGTCTACATCTGCGCCAACTGCGTCGATCTGGCGCACAACATCATCCGCCAGGAAAAGCGGAAGATGACCAGCTCCTCCGCCCCCAGCTTCGGGCAGATCCCCTCGCCGCGCCAAATCAAGGAATTTCTCGACCAATACGTCATCGGCCAGGACTTCGCCAAGAAAGGCCTCTCCGTCGCCGTTCACAATCACTACAAACGCCTCAGCGTCTCCGAACCCGCCAACGGCGCCGGAAACGGCGGCTCCAACAGCGGCGCCGCAACCAACGCCGCCCCCAAAGACGACGTCGAAATCGACAAGTCCAACGTCCTGCTCATCGGCCCCACCGGCAGCGGCAAAACTCTGCTCGCCAAAACCCTCGCCCGCGTCCTCAACGTCCCCTTCGCCATCGGCGACGCGACGACGTTGACCGAGGCCGGCTACGTCGGTGAGGACGTCGAGAACATCCTCCTCAAGCTCCTCCAGAACGCCGACTACGACCTCGAATCCGCCCAGCGCGGCATCATCTACATCGACGAAATCGACAAGATCGGCAAAACCTCCGGCAACGTCTCCATCACCCGCGATGTCTCCGGCGAGGGCGTCCAACAAGCTTTGCTCAAAATGCTCGAAGGCACCGTCGCCAACATCCCCCCGCAGGGCGGCCGCAAGCACCCCGAGCAGCAGTACATCCAGATGGACACCAGCCAGATCCTCTTCATCTGCGGCGGCACCTTCGTCGGCCTCGAAGACATCATCCGCAAACGCCTCGGCAAGCGCCAGATCGGCTTCAACGCCGAAAACGCCCCCGGCGAAACCGCCCGCGACCGCGCCGGCATCCTCGCCCAGGTCCAGCCCGAAGACCTCGTTGAGTTCGGCATGATCCCCGAATTCGTCGGCCGCCTCCCCCTCTGCGCCACCCTCGAGCCCCTCGACACCAAACCTCTCATCAACATCCTCAGCGAGCCCAAAAACGCCCTCGTCAAGCAGTATCAAAAGTTCTTCCGCATGGAAGGCTGCGAGCTCGAGTTCACCAAGGGCGCCATGGAGATGATCGCCCAGCGCGCCCTCAAGCGCGACACCGGCGCCCGCGCCCTCCGCGCCGTCTGCGAAGAAATCATGCTCGACCTGATGTACAAGCTCCCCGACCACGGCCAGGGCGGCAAGTTCGTCATCGACGAAGCCATCGTCGAAGGCAAACGCAGCCTCTTCGAGCTCAAGCCCGAAACCAAGCCCGAACGCCGCCGCGAATCCGCCTGATTTTGTCCCCTAATCCGGCCTACGTGAGCGCAGTCGAACGGTACTCCGGCAGATGACTTAGGAGCGCGCCAACTCCCGCTTTTGTCCCCTCTCCCGGTACTCCGGGGGAGGGTTAGGGTGGGGGTTCCGCGCCCTGCGCCTCCGCCGCCCAAGCATCACCACCAACACCCCCACCAATCCCCCAATCGACCCCGGCTCCGGCACGCTCGCACTCCCAATCGCCGACGCGTTCATCGACTTCAGCGCCCCCATCGAAGCAACCATCGCGCGCGATGTGCTCAGCTTACTCGCAACCAGCACGTTCCGCCGAGCGCGCCCCACCGACGATGCTTCCAGCACGCGCATCGCCAGCGCATAAGGCTCATCCTGCAACCCGCTCCCCGCAAACCGGTAAATCTCCAACGTATAATCCCCCGACTTGGTCAGATCCAGCGAGATGTTCTCGAAGTTGTCCTGGTTCGTATCGCTCGTCACCACCTTCTTCCCATCGCGCAACAGCGTCAGGCTGAAGTCCGCCAGCGTCGCCGCCGAGTAAAACGTATCCTGCCCATCCAGCCCGCGCGGCCCGTTATCCGTCCGCTCCACGTGCCGGTACCAGTCCAGCGTCGCGTCGAGATGCTGCCCCGCATTAAAGCTCCCCAGGTCGATCACCTCATCCCCAGACTGCCGCATGCTCGACAGCTTCCAATCCGCCAACCGAGTCGTCGAGTCCGTGTGGCGCGCATAGATGTTGTACGCTCCCACGCCGTCAACCCTCCCCGCCCCCATCTCCACATCGAGCGGCTGATCGATCACATTCCCATCCGCCTGCTTGCGCACGTGCCGGATCGCCCAGTTCGACCCGTCGTTGTGGTACGTCTTGGCCGCCCCCGCCATCATCACCGCCTTCAGCACCAGCGGGTCCGTGCTCAGGCCGTGGTCGTAACCAAACCCCATCAGCTGCGCCGCGACCCCACCCACAATCGGCGCCGAAAAACTCGTCCCCACCCCCTGCGGATAATAACTCCCCTTCTTCTCCCAGTTCGCCGCCGCCAGCATCACGTTCATCCCCGGCGCAACCAGCTCCGGCTTCGTCCGCACGTCCGACCCCAGCGAGTAATTGCTGAAGTCCGTCACCTTGTCGAAGTGCCGCCCACCCGTCGCGCCCACCGTAATCCCATTGAAGTTGCCCCCCGGGGTGTAAGACACGGCCGACGTATTCTCATTCCCCGCCGCCACCGCCACCACCGCGTGGTAATGCTCGGCCGCATAGTCCACCATCAGGTTGAGCTGGTCCCGCCCCGGCTTGTTCGTCGTGTTCCCCAGCGACATGTTGACGATCGTCGCCCCCTTGTTCAGCGACCAGAACAATCCATCCCCAACCCCCTGGTTCGTCTGCCGATCGTGTGAATCGACCACCCGCGCATTGATCAGCTTCGCGTCAGGCGCCAAGCCCGCATACCCACCGGCCGTATCGTGCCCGAGCATCAGCGCCGCGATGCCCGTGCCATGCCCGGGGTCGCTGCGGTCGTCATCCGTCGTCCCCGAATTCGAAAAATCCTGCGCCGCAATAACCGACCCGCGCAACGCCGGATGATTGACGTCAATCCCCCCATCCAGCACGGCGATCGTAACACCCCGCCCCGTCCCCAGCAGCGTCCGGCTCTGATCCCCCCGGATCGCGATCAGGTCGCTCTGAATAATCCCCGCGCGAGTGCCACCCGCCCTCCCGGCGGCCAGCAAGATCATGGCGAAGCGAATGACACGTCCGTGCGTCTGCATGGCGCTTTTTATCGGCTCACACCACCAAAACAGCCCATCCGAAACGCCCCCCAGCTACGGCACCCAGTTATCGGACGCTGAATCGCCTCGTCTCCTATCCCCTCCTCCGGTACTCCGGGGGAGGGTTAGGGTGGGGGCCATCGGATGCTTCCCCCCCCAACGCCACAAATTGACCCGCCGTATGATCGGACGATACTGACACCCGATGTCCAACGCCGTTTCTCCACCCGCCCGCGCCCCCGAATTGCTCGCCCCCGCCGGCGACTTCGAAGCCATGCGCGCCGCCGTCGCCAACGGCGCCGATGCCGTCTACTTCGGCCTCTCCCAGTTCAATGCCCGCCACCGCGCCGCCAACTTCTCCCTCGATGAGCTCCCCGAGGTCATGCAATACCTCCACTCCCACAACGTGCGCGGCTACCTCACCTTCAACACCCTGATCTTTTCCGATGAGCTTCCCGAAGCCGTGCGCTTCCTCTCCGCCGTCGCCGACGCCGGAGCCGACGCCATCATCGTCCAGGACCTCGGCCTCGCCCGCCTCATCGCCCGCCTCTGTCCGACGCTCCACGTCCACGGCTCGACGCAAATGACCCTGACCGAACCGCGCGGCATCGAATTCGTCCGCAAGCTCGGCGTCAAACGCGTCATCCTCGCCCGCGAGCTGTCCGCCACCGACATCGGCAAGATCACCGCCGCAACCACCGTCCCCGTCGAAGTCTTCATCCACGGCGCCCTCTGCGTCTCCTACAGCGGCCAATGTCTGACCAGCGAAGCCATCGGCGGACGCAGCGCCAACCGCGGCCAGTGCGCCCAGGCCTGCCGCCTCCCCTACGACCTGATCGTCGACGGCGCTGTCAAAGACTTGGGCGACAAAGCCTATCTCCTCAGCCCCCAGGATCTCGCCGCCCACGATATGATCGCCGACCTCACCAGACTAGGCGTCTGCAGCTTCAAGATCGAAGGCCGCCTCAAAAGCGCCCACTACGTCGCCGCCACCACCCAAACCTACCGCGCCGCCATCGACGCCGCCGACGCCGGCCGCCCCTTCAAGCTCGCCGCCGAGCAGCAAAATGAGCTCGCCCAAAGCTTCTCCCGCGGCTTCACCCACGGCTTTCTCTCCGGCGTCAACCACCAATCCCTCGTCCACGCCCGCTTCCCCAAAAGCCGCGGACTCCGCGTCGGCACCGTCATCCGCACCACCCCCGACGGCGTCCTCATCCAACCCTCCGGCGACCTCAAACCCGGCGACGGCGTCGTCTTCGACCAAGGCCACCCCGAACAAGACGAACAAGGCGGACGAGTTTTCGAAGTCCGCGCCTTCGTTTCGCCGCGACGCGCAGCGGAGCGCTGCTCCCCCCCCAAAAAAACCTGGAACTCCTCTTCCGCCGCGGCGACCTCAACCTCTCCGCCGTCGCCCCCGGCGCCATCGTCTGGAAAACCGACGACCCCGCCGTCCGCCGAAAACTCGAGCAATCCTTCAACCGCGATGGCGTCGCCCGCCGCATCCCCCTCACCTTCCAAGTCCACGCCACCCTCGGCGGCCCCCTGCAACTAACCGCCACCGACGGCCTCAACCAAGCCTCCGCCGATTGGCCCGGCCCCTTATCACTCGCCCAGAAATTCCCCATCACCCGCCAAATCCTCGCCGAGCAACTAGGCCGCCTCGGCGACACCCCCTTCAAACTCGCCTCTGTCGAAATCACCGGCGACCTCCCCCCCGTCATGGTCCCCAAGAGCGTATTAAACGATCTGCGCCGCCGCATCACCGCCGATCTGATCGCGCAGCGCGACCTGCGTCACTCCATCGGCGACCCCAACGCCCTCGAGCACCTCCGCAACGAAATTCGTTCCACCCCCGCGCCGCACCCGGCAACCCAGCCCATTCTGTACGCCCTCGTCCGCACGATGGACCAGTTGCAAGCGGTAATAACCTGGACCGGCGCCGTCCCCCTCGGCATGATCTACGCCGAGTTCGAAGACGTCCGCCGCTACAAAG
The DNA here is from genome assembly GCA_038221115.1 of Tepidisphaerales bacterium. Lineage (GTDB taxonomy): Bacteria > Planctomycetota > Phycisphaerae > Tepidisphaerales > Tepidisphaeraceae > JANXVV01. The sequence goes on along the minus strand of JBBRIN010000178.1, from coordinate 370 downwards.
ATGCCGTCGAGCTTGCGAGATCCGCCCGCATCCCCATCGGCATCGCCACCACCCGCATCATCAAGCCCGGCGAAGAAGGCCTTCTCAAGCTCGTCGCCGCCTCCGACCCCGACGCCATCCTCATCCGAAACCTCGCCGGCCTCTCCTTCTTCAAAGAACACGCCCCCCACCTTCCCCTCATCGCCGACTACGCCATGAACATCGCCAACGAAGTCACCGCGATGATCATGGCCGACAACGGCATCCATCGCATGGTCCCCAGCTACGACCTGAGCTGGAAGCAACTCTCCGCCATGCTGACACGCTTTCCCGCCGCCTTCTTCGAGACGGTCATTCACCAGCACATGCCCATGTTTCACATGGAGCACTG
>JBBRIN010000177.1:0-7226 GCA_038221115.1 Tepidisphaerales bacterium | reverse complement strand
AACGGCAGTCTTGCAGCCCACCGGTGGAACCACCGGGGTGCTCAAGCTCGTTCAGTTGTCGCACCGCAACTTTATCGCAAACGCTGCGCAGATCTGCGCGTGGACGAACGGCAGGCTCGGCCAGGAGCGCTTCCTCGCCGTGTTGCCGATGTTTCACGTCTACGGCCTGACCGTCGATCTGATGGCGGCGACATACCTGGCATCCCCCTTGATCCTGACCACCCGTTTTGACCCGGTCGAGGCAATCGAGCTGGTCCGGCGATACCAGCCGACCATGTTCCCGATGGTGCCCGCCATCGCCGAGGCGCTATGCGATAAGCTCGAGAAAGAGCCCGCCGAAAATCGGGCGACCAGCGGCTTTGACGGAATCCGACTCTGCATCAGCGGCGCCGCGCCCCTGTCCGTTGCGACGGCGGAGCGCTTCACGCGGGTGACCGGCTCGCGCATCGTTGAAGGCTACGGCCTGAGCGAAGCGTCCCCCGTCACGCACGTCAACCTGCCGATGGCGCCGCGGCCCGGGAGCATCGGGCTCCCGCTGCCCGACACGCGCTGCCGGGTGGTCGACCTGCTTACCGGAATCGTCGACGTTCCGGCCGGCGAGTGCGGCGAAATGCTCGTGTCTGGGCCGCAGGTGATGAGCGGATATTTCTCCAACCCCGAGCAATCCCGAGCGGCGTTAACCACCGACAGCGAAGGCCGCGTGTGGCTGCACACCGGTGACGTCGTGCGCGTCGACGACGAGGGCTTCTTCCACGTGCAGGACCGCAAGAAGGATATGATCATCCGGTCCGGCCTAAAGGTGTACCCGGCGAAGGTGGAGCGGCTGCTGAAGAGCCACCAGCGCGTCAGCGACGCCGCCATTATCGGTCGTCCCGACCCCGTGCATACCGAGCAGGTGGTCGCATACGTTGTCGCCACGCCGCCTCCGGAAAATCGCCAAGCGCTCGCGGATGAGCTGCGCGCCTTTTGCCGCCAACATCTGGCGCCCTATGAGGTGCCGGCCAAGGTCGAATTCCTGGAACAGCTTCCGCGATCCGCGTTAGGCAAGCTCTTAAAGAACCAGCTCCGCAAGATGCCGCCGCTTGAATCTCTCGATGCCAACGGAAACGGCAACGGTCACCCGTTAGCGAACGATGGCGGAGCCAAGGATGTGAAATCACCCCAGGCAAAGGAGGCCGTCTAATGGTCGCGTGGAACACAATCAACGGCGAAGTAGCAATCGTCGCGGGCGCCCGCACCCCGCTGGCCAAGGCCGGGACCGCCCTGCACGAAGTGCATGTGACTGAGCTGGCCGCGCGGGCGATGCAGGAGACGCTCTATCGCGCCCACTGGCGCGGCGACCAGTTAGACGAGGTCATCCTCGGAAACGTCGTCATGCCCGCCGATGCCACCAACCCGGCCCGCGTCGCCGCGATTTATGCCGGCATTCCGGAGACGGTTCCCGGCCTGACGGTGCAGCGAAATTGTGCCAGCGGAATGGAGGCGGTCGCTCAGGCGGCGGTAAGAATCCGATCGCAGGGCGCCAAGGCCGTGTTGGCCGGCGGGGCCGAATCCATGAGCACCCTGCCCCTGCTGCTGCCCGGCGAGACCCTCGAGCCCATGACCCGCCTGTCCAAGGCGCGCAGCGTCTGGCAAAAGGCATCGGCGGTCGCCCACCTGCGCCCGCGCCACTTCAAACCGCTCGCCGCGCTCGAGCTCGGCCTCACCGATCCAACCTGCAATCTCATCATGGGCAAAACCGCTGAGATCCTCGCCCACGAGTTTGGCACAACCCGCCATGAGCAGGACGAGTACGCCCTGCGCTCCCATCAGCGCGCCGCCGCGGCGGAGCACGCCGGGCGATTCAATGATGAACGCGTGCCCTTCTTTGCCGGCCGAAAGTTCGAGCCGGTGACGCAGGATGTAGGCCCGCGCGAAAACCAAACCATGGAAGCGCTGGCGAGCCTCAAACCCATCTTCGACCGCCGCGACGGCACCGTCACCGTCGGCAACGCCTGCCAAATCACCGACGGCGCCGCCTGCGTGTTAACGATGAATGGCGACGCCGCCAAGTCAGAAGGACTGGAAGCCCTGGGCTACGTTCGCGGCTACGCCTCCGTCGCACTCGATCCCGCGCGGATGGGCTTGGGCCCCGCTTACGCCATCCCCAAGCTGCTGGAGCAGACGGGGATGAGTCTGGGCGACATCGGCCTCTTTGAAATCAACGAGGCGTTTGCCGCGCAAGTCATCGCGTGCCTCAAGACCATGGCGTCCGACGCCTGGTGCCGCGAGCACCTGGGCCGAGACGCCGCCGTCGGTGAAATCGATCCGGAAAAGTTGAACGTCAACGGCGGCGCGATCGCCCTGGGTCATCCCGTCGGCGCAACCGGCGCGCGCATCGTCCTCACGCTGCTCTACGAAATGAAGCGCCGCGGCGTGCAATTCGCCATCGCCAGCTTGTGTGTCGGCGGCGGCCAGGGCGCGGCGATGCTGTTGGAGAGACATTAAGAGCTGGAGACAGAGCTATGGATAGCACCATTCGCGTCGAGCGCGACGCCGACAACTTTGTGACCATCTGGATCGACCTCCCCGGCAAGTCGGTCAACACGATGACCCCGCAGGTGATGGCCGATCTGGACGCGGCCATCACCGAACTGTCGGCCAATGAACCCGCCGGCGCGATCATCGCCTCCGCCAAGAAGGGCAACTTCGTCGCCGGCGCCGATCTGTTCGAGATTCGCAAGATGGATCGCGACCAATTGGGAAAATACCTGGCCGAGGGGCAGCGCCTGTTCCAGCGCATCTCGTTGCTTCCTTTCCCCACCGCCGCCGCGATCAACGGCGATTGCCTCGGCGGCGGCTACGAGATGGCCCTGGCTTGCACCTATCGGGTCGCTGTCGACAACGGCTCAGCCAACATCGGCCTCCCCGAGACAAAGCTCGGCATCCTCCCGGCGTGGGGCGGCACGACCCGCCTCCCGCGCATGATCGGCCTTGCCCGCGCGCTGCCCTTGATCCTCGCCGGGAAAACGGTCCCACCCAAAAAGGCCGCGAAAATCGGCATGGTCGACGAGGTCGTGCGCCCCGAGGCGCTTCTGGCGGCCTGCAAGCGACTGCTGGCGAGCCACAAGGACCGTCACGAGGCCGACTGGAGCAACCGCTTCGCCGCGGCGACCTCGTTCCTGCGCAACCGCATCTTCGCCACCGCCGAGGCTCAGACACGACAAAAGACCTACGGCCATTATCCCGCGCCGCTCAAGGTGATCGAGACGATGCGCGCCGGATATGAGAACGGCTTCGACGCCGGCCTCAAGGCAGAGACGGATTCAATCCTCGAGCTCATGGATACCCCCGCCTGCCGGAACCTCATGCGCCTTTTCTTCCTGCGGCACGGTGCGAAGCGCGCGCTCGCCCAACAGGTGCAGGCCAAGCCGAAGGACGTGAAGTACGCGGCAGTATTCGGCGGCGGAACCATGGGCGCGGGCATCGTTCACGCCCTGGTGCGCGCCGGCATACAGACGCGATTGATCGAAGTCGATGCCAGGGCCCTCGGCGCAGGTCTCTCGCGCGTCCGGGGGTTGCTCGACGAGGACGTCGGCACCGGTCGACTCAGCGCCCTGCAGGCGCGCGATGCAATGCATCGCGTGGCGCCATCCATGGAATGGACCGGCTTGGAACTTGCCGACGTGGTCATCGAAGCCGTGCTGGAAAAATTGGAGCTCAAACGCGAGCTCTTCGCAAAGCTCGACCGATACGTGCGCCCCGATTGCATCCTGGCGACCAACACCAGCTCTCTGCTCGTCGGCGACATGGCCAGCGCCACGCTCCACAGCGAGCGCGTCGTCGGCATCCACTTCTTCAACCCGGTGGCAAAGATGCCGCTGGTGGAGATCGTCCGTGCCCCACAAAGCGACGATCAGAGCATCGCCACCGCAATCGGCCTGGCGAATCGAATGGGAAAAACGCCGGTGCTGGTCAACGATGCCCCCGGTTTCCTGGTCAACCGCGTGCTCATCCCCTACCTCGCCGAAGCCCTCGCCGCGGCCGCGGAGGGCACCCCCGTCCCGGTGATCGATTCGGCCATGCGCAAATGGGGGATGCCGATGGGCCCCTTCGAGCTGCTCGACGAAATCGGCCTCGACGTGTCCCACCACGTGCTCGGAACGCTGGCCGGTTCCCTCGGCGATCGCCTCCCGCCCATGCCGCCGGCGGTCGAACAGGCGATTCAAAAGGGATGGCTCGGCAAGAAGTCGCGCCGCGGATTCTACGTCTACGGCGACAAGGGCAAGCAACCCGACATCAACACCGAATTCCTCGAATTGCTGCAACCCAGCGCCACCTCCTCCATCGTCGCGGCGGATGCCGAGCGCGAGAAGGAGATCCAATGGCGCTTGGTCCTGCCAATGGTCAACGAGGCCGCCCGACTGCTCGCCGATGGCGTCACCGATTCGACCGATGTGATCGACCTGGCGACCGTCCTCGGCACCGGCCTGGCCCCCTTCCGCGGCGGCTTGGCCCATTTTGCCGATGACGAGGGCTTGGACGTCATCGTCAGCCGCATGAACGAAATGGCCGTCAAACACGGCCCCCGCTTCGCGCCCCCCGAGTTGTTGCGCGATCTGGTGGCATCGCACCACCCGCTGAGCGAGTTCACCGTGGCCGGCGCCGTGACCCAACGCCCGCAAAGCGCGCCCTGGCGGATGAATGAAAGCCGTCAGGAGCACTGAAGCAAGGCGTCCACGAATCTCACAAATGAGCACGAATGGCAGACATCCGTTCTTCCCTCTTATTCGTGCTGATTCGTGAGATTCGTGGATCAATCAATCGGAGAAGTTATGCCCACTTTCAAGCGTCAGGATCAGGAGCAGATGGAAAAGGCGCAGGACCTGCTCGAAGGCGCCCCCGTCGGCGAGCGCGGCTTCGTCAAGAACCTGTTCTTCGGCCGGCTTCACCTCGACAAGCTGATGCCATACCCAAAACAGGATGCCGACGAGGCGCGCCGCGTCGATGCCATGATCGTGGAGCTTGAGGCATTCATGAAGGCAAAGCTCGACCCCGATCTGGTCGACCGAGAGGAGCGGATTCCGCAGGAAGTAATCTCAGGTCTCGGCCGGCTGGGCGTGCTCGGCATGACGGTGCCGAAAGAATACGGCGGCGGAGGGTTCAGCCACACCGCCTACTGCCGAGTCCTCGAACGCATCTCAGCGCATTGCGCGTCCACGGCCGTTCTCGTGGCCGCCCACCAGTCCATCGGCCTCAAGGCCCTGGTCTTGATGGGAAACGAGCAGCAGAAGGCGCGGTATCTGCCGGGTCTGGCCCGCGGCGATATGCTGGCCGCCTTCTGCCTCAGCGAGCCAGAGGTCGGCTCCGACGCGGCGAACGTACAGACGACCGCGCGCCTCAGCGACGATGGCACCCACTACATCATCAACGGCCACAAACGCTACGCCACCAATTCCGCGCTGGCCGGCTTGATGACCGTGATGGCCAAGACCAGAATCGAGGTGAAGGGGAAGATGAAGGACAAGGTGACCGCCTTCATCGTCACGCCCGATCTGCCAGGCTTTGAGGTGGTCAGCCCCAACCGAAGCAAAATGGGCGTCCGCGGCTCATGGCAAGGCACCCTGCGCTTCACCGACATGCGCGTGCCCAAGGAAAACATCCTTGGCGAGCTGGGCAAAGGCTTGAAGGTCGCGCTTAGCGTCCTCGATTACGGCCGTTGCACGCTCAGCGCCGGTTGCGTCGGCGGCGCGAAGCGCGCCCTGGAAATGGCCGTGCAGCACGCAAAAACGCGCCGCCAGTTCGATCGAACCATCGGCGAGTTCGGCCTGATTAAGCAGAAGATCGCCCGGATCACGGAAATGACCTTCGCCATGGATGCGATGACGTACCTGGCCGCCGGGCTGGTCGATCGCCATGCCGGCGACATCATGCTCGAGACCGCCATCTCCAAGCTCTTCTGCTCCGAAGGCCTATGGCAGATCGCCGATGATCTGATGCAGATCTGGGCCGGCGAAGGCTACATGCGCGAGCACGGCATCGAGCGCATGCTGCGCGACGCACGGATCAACCGCATCGTCGAGGGCACCACCGAGGTGATGACCGCCTTCGTCTCCCTCGTCGGCATGAAAGACGTCGGCGAAACCCTCGAAGGCGTCATGCGCCTCATGAAGCACCCGGTCGGCAACTTCGGCCGGCTGGCCCATTTCGCCAAGGAAGAATTCGGCGACCTCGTCATCGGCCCGCACGCCCGCGGATTGCACCCCGACCTCGCCGCCGAGGGACGCGCCGTGGCAAAGCTCACCCGCCAGCTCGCGCGCGACGTCGTCCGCGTGCTGCGCATCCACCGCGAAGGCATCATCGATCAACAACTCGTCCAGGAGCGGATCAGTTGGTCCGTCATCGAGCTCTATGCGATGGCCGCCGTCATCGCCAAACTTCAGGCCATGCTCGATCACGTCGCCGGCAACGGCCACGACACCCCGGATTGGCGGCGCGATCTGCTTGTGGGCAAAGCCTATTGCCATCACGCCGCCGAACGGGTCGGCCATCGCCTGCGCACCCTCTTCGACAACCGCGATGACGACACCCTCGCCGTCGCGGATGCGATGCTGGGAATCGCGAAGGTCAATCCAGCAGATATTTCTGCATAGATGGTTTGGTGGGCCGTGACATCCACCGCGCATCGCCCAGCCTTTTTAAGTGATTACGCCAAGTTTTCAGCCTACCCACTGGCGCTGAGCTTGGTATCGTCTGGACGAAAACCTGAGCAATCGCCGTCGGCAGGATAGTGGAAGCTGCGAAGACAGATTTAGCCCGGGTTTTTTGTCCAAGGATGCGGTGGCGGCGCGTAAGTCCTGCGGTTCCACCCGCCGTGACATCCGCGCGCTTTGCGACGTCATTGTCGGAGATTTCTCGGCTGTGTGCCATTGAGATCATTCCCGTGGTTGCCGTCACGGCGCCGCTGAGCGTCACGCGCGCCCGGTCAAGTTCCAAAGAAAGGGGGATGACCATGCGGGCAGGCGGCGAAGCCGCCCCGACTTCCGTGGTCGGCGCGGCAGAGCCAAAACTGGCGCTAAGTTTGCCAAAATCCGTCAAATCCACCTGTCCGTCGTAGTTGAAATCCCCCTGCTCCCAGGTGGCGCCGGATGTGGCCCCGAAGTTCGCGCTGAGCTTACCGAAGTCGGCCAGAGACACCTGTCCATCGAGGTTCGCGTCCCCATAGACCGTCTGAACCACCAGCACCT
>JBBRIN010000176.1:0-7239 GCA_038221115.1 Tepidisphaerales bacterium | reverse complement strand
AGTCCGACCGAAAAGGCCGATACCGCTTCATGGGATTATCAAAGCTGCCGGTGGCAGGGGGGCCGGGGGGGTCTTGGGAAGAATCGGACATGCGGATCTAACTCCTGTTCAGCCCGTGTCCACAACCCAGTGTAATCGCCGACGTGACATTATCGGACGCCGACGGGGTGAGAAATGTAACACCCGACGGACCCGGCGGAAAGGAGCGGCTATCGGACAAACTGGCTTGGATTGGGACGATTCACCGCCCCTTGCATGATTCTCATGCGGCCCAGATCGGCCCGAATCCATCGATTGAGACGCACATTTGCGGACGAGGCTGTTGCCGTCGCCGTTGTAGCTTCGGTCGGCACCCGCTTTGCAAAACTCAGTTTAACGGTCTCGCAGTTGGAGACTTATGTTTACAGAGCCGGCGTGTGCCGCGGGTGCATCATGTTGTTGATTGTGGAAGACGAGGCAGTCTCTCGAAGAGCACTTTCCCAGATTCTTCGCCTGCACGGGCACCAGACGCAGGTGGCGGGTTCGGGTGAAGAAGCGATTGCGCTTCTGCGAGATGGCGACGTTCCCGAAGCCGCCATCGTCGACATCGACCTGCCCGGCATGAGCGGCGTCGAATTTGTCCGCCACTTGACGCGAGATCACCCCGATGTCCGGTGCGTATTCATGACCGCCAACGATGAGGTGAACTTGGACCACCTCCGTTTCACATCGCGGCAGTCGGCACTGCGCAAGCCGTTCGATATCGACCACCTTTTGCAACTTATCGACGATTTCGAGCAGCGCGCACCCGCGCCCATCCACAATTGAGGGGTCGCGCCGCGCGCACGTTCACTTCAACGAGTCGAGGGCCCGCTTCTGTGCCCGGCCCGCGTTCATTCCGATCTATTTCGCATGCCCAGCGATTCTACGCCACCCCGGCGGGCTGCCGATCGAGAAGCGATGCCCACTTCTTCCCCGTTCGCTGCTTCCACGATCCCTTGTGGTACGCGTAGCCGACGATCAGCGGCACCGCGAGCGTCGCCTCGCTGAAGACCATCTGCTCATAGACCGTGTCGACCTTCCCCCAACTGCTCGCTTCCTTGAGCGTGCTGCTGGACAGCGCGCCGTCGCGCACGTCCGCAACGGTGATCTGCACCGCGTACTTGTGCATCGGCGCGTCCGCGTCGGAAAGGATCTCGGCGGCGACAACGATGTCCTGCGCGAAATTCTTCGGAACGCCCCCGCCGATCATGAACAACCCGGTATCCTTCGTCTTCAGTTTGAGCTGAGTCAGCTCGTAGAAATCTTTCGCGCTGTCGAAGCTGACGTACGGCTTACCCTCGCCGATGCGCGCGTGCTGGTGGGCGACGATCCCGAACCCGGCCGAGCAGTCGCTGAACGCCGGGATGAAGATCGGCACCTCGCGCTTGTAAGCTTCGTACAGGATGCTGTCCGGGCATTTGGGGCCGCCCTGGCGATCGAGGTATGCCCCAAACTCCTTCAACAGCTCGCGCGAGCTGTACGGGCGGGGCTCCACCTCGTCGAAGATCTTCTGCGTCTGCTCGTCGCAGATCCGCAGCTCCTCTTCGTCAATGAATGTGTCGTAGATGCGGTCGATCATCAGATCGCGCAGCTCCCGATCGCGCGTGCCGCTCTTGAAGTCATCGTCGGCCATGTAGTGCTTGAACCCCAGCGCCTCGAAGAAGTCCTGGTCGATGACGTTGGCGCCGGTGCTGACGATGGCGTCCACCATGTTGTTGCGGATCATGTCGACGAATACCTTTTTAAGCCCCGCGCTGATCAGCGAGCCGGCCAGGCACAGGATGACCCCGCAATCCTTGTCCTTCAGCATGCGGTCATAGATGTCGGCGGCCCGGTGAAGATCGCGCGCGCTGTAAGCCATGTCCTGCATCGCGTCGACGACCGCGACGATGCCCGGGTGCTTGGTGACGTCAATATGCTGGACCTTGCGATTGAGATACTGCTTCTTGTCCTTCTTCTGTGCGGCCATTGCGGGGCCTCCTTCATATGGAAAATGCCGGCAATTCCGGCGTAAAACGAAAAGGCCACCGCGGCCTGCTACGGTGTGTAAGGCGCCCGAGGAGCGGTCGCCGTCAACACCCGCCATCGCGGGCCGGGGTGGCTTTCAACGAAACGTATTCTGATTGATCTTACGCCGCAGTCAAGAAAAAGTTCTCAGGCTTCTTCGTGCCGAAAAGAAAAATTTTTGCAGCGCAAATCGTTCACACAGCGGGCGCGATGACGCGCAAGCGTTTCGCGTCCGGGAGATGTTCGCTTGCCGCGCATCGAGTGGTTGCTAGGATGCGCCGCGTGAGTGGATTCGACCCCATCACCCGAAACAGATTGCGACTTTGGCTGCGGAGCGAGCGAGCTTTTGGTCTACACTCGGTCCGCGCGGTGCCCGAGGCGGACGTTGTCGCACCCGCCGTCGCCGCGACACGGGTCGTTCGCATGGAAGCGCCCATGGCTAAGCGAGGGATCGCTCCGTTCCCGATGGCCGCGGTTGAGTTGCCGCTCGCCGCGCCGCCGGTCGCATCACCGTTCGACGCGCCCGCGCTCGGTCGCGGGCAAAAAGTCGTGCAACTCAAATTGATGGATGACGGCGAGGTGTCCCTCTGCACCCGGTGCCGCCTTCATTCGACGCGCACGCACACCGTTTTTGGTGAAGGCAACCCCGAGGCTCGCATCTTTTTCATCGGCGAAGGCCCCGGCGAAAACGAAGACCTCAGCGGGCGGCCTTTCGTGGGTCGCGCCGGCCAATTGCTGGACAAGATGATCGGCGGCATGGGCCTGAAGCGCGACGACGTTTACATCGCCAACATCGTCAAGTGCCGCCCCCCAAACAATCGCGTACCCGCCCTCGACGAGGTGCAAACTTGCACGCCTTACCTGGTGCGGCAACTCGAAATCATCCGACCCCAAGTAATAGTGACGCTCGGTCGCCCATCCGCCAATTACATGCTCGGAACCAAGCTCGCCATGAACCGAATGCGCGGTGTGTGGCACGCCTGGCGCGGCATCAAGTTAATGCCAACCTTCCACCCGTCCTACGTTCTGCGAAGTTACACCGAAGAGGTTCGAGCCGCCGTGTGGAGCGATCTGAAAAAAGTGCTCGTCGAACTCGGCATCCCAGTGCCGGGTGGCCGCAGTTCCTGAGCACGATCAACCTGTGTATAAGTCATCGCGATAAGCACACACCTCGCGATGGCAGCCGGCCTGTTTTGCGAGTCGTGCGGTAATGTGGTTGCATCGCTGTTGTGTCGGCCGGCATCGTAATGCTCGTGCATGCAATGCACTCATTGCCGCGAAAAATGTGCAAAGGCGATCGATCTGCGCGACCGTTCTGAAATCTCACCGACGCGTTTTGTCCGAGCCGATGACTGGTGCGCGTATCAAGCCCAACACGCACGATGGCGTGCGCGTGACAACAGTGTGGGTAACCTGTGGGTGAGCGGTGACCGGAGTGGCGCGGGAAGAATTTGAACTGGCGTGACTGAGTTTTTCGAGTACCCTGCCGCGTTCCGACACCTTTGAGGGAAGAAGCCCTTTTGTCCACTTCGTCACGGGTGCCTTAGTTGCCGCTTGGATGCGCTCGATGTCGCGCGCCTCCGCCAAGGGATCCTGCGGATCGATCTTGTCCCGCCGTCGGCCCGGCCGCGCCGTCGGGGTGTCCGCTTGTGGATTGATCCGCCGTCCGGGCGTTCGTGTTGTTCAAGGGATTGACCGACAACTTCAACTCACAAGTGATCTCACTATGGCAACCACCCAATTGCCTTTACCCCGAGAACCCGTCTCCGCCCGCCGCACCGCCGAGCCGGTTCCGTTTGAACCGGCATCCTGGCAGCGCCTGCTTCAGCATGTGCGGATCCATCACCCCACGCTCAATCGCGAATGGTTCAGCCAACTCCACCCGCGGCAAGTCACCAACGGCGTCATCCAGGTGATCGTCCCGAAGGTTGCGCAGCTGAATTTCTGCCAGGCGCAATGCCAGCAGCCGTTCACGCAGGCCGCCCAGGCCGTCACCGGCCGGCTCATCGTCGTCAGCTTTCATTGCGACAATCTACCCACCGGCGGCGTCTTCAATGACAACGACCAGTTGGTGCCCCTCAACCCCGACTACCTCTTCGAGAACTTTGTCACCGGCCCCTGCAATCGCCTGCCCCACGCCGCGTCTGTCGCCGTCTCCGAGCAGCCCGGCAAAGCCTATAACCCGCTGTTCATTCACGGTGGCGTCGGGCTCGGCAAGACGCATCTCCTCCAGGCCATCTGCCAGCAGGTCCTCGAGCGCAAAGGCGACCAGCGCATTCTCTACCTCTCCTGCGACAGCTTCATCAACCAGTTCATCAGCGCCATCGAGACCGGCGATATGAACCAGTTCCGCTACCGCTACCGCCACGTCGACGTGCTGGTCATCGACGACATTCACTTCCTCGCCGGCCGCGACCGAACCCAGGAGGAGTTCTTCCACACCTTCAACACGCTCTACCAGGGGCATAAGCAGATCATTCTCTCCGCCGACTGCCCCCCCAGCGAAATCCCCGAGCTCGAAGAGCGACTCGTCAGCCGCTTCAACTGGGGCCTTGTGGCTCGTGTGGAAAAGCCGTGTTACGAGACGCGCGTCGCCATCCTCCAAAAAAAGGCCCGTTTACGCGGTCTCTCCCTCGCCGACGACGTGCTCTGCTACGTCGCCGCCAAGGTGGAAAACAACACCCGCGAGCTCGAAGGCGCCATCACCAAGATCCAGGGCATGAGCATGCTCCAAGAGGGGCGCATCGACCTGGAGCTCGCCAAAGCCGCGCTCGGCGAAACCGGCTCGCCCGAAAAGAAGCGCATCACCATCCAGCAGATCCTCGACGCCGTAACCAAGTACTACAACGTGCGCCTCAGCGACCTTCAGAGTAAGAAGCGCCACAAAAGCATCGCTTTCCCACGCCAGGTCTGCATGTTCCTCGCCCGCCGCCACACGCGCTATTCATTGGAGGAAATCGGCGGCTATTTCGGTGGCCGCGATCACACCACCGTCCTCCACGCCGTCCGCACCGTCGATTCGGATACCAAGGAAGATGCCCAGATCGCAGAGCAGGTCACGCATATCGACAATCAGCTCACCTGATGAGTTGCTCGACGCATCGTATCATCGAAGCTCAGGCGGCGTCGCTTGGGCCTCTCTCGTTCAATAAAGCGGCGTCCTAAAAGGACGCGCGCAAAAAAAACGCCGGGGGGGCTTGACCCGGCGTGGAGGGGGGAAGGGAAAGTGAATCAACTCGGTCCTGCACCCCCGGACCCAAATAGTTCCCGTCCCATCGGCACCAAACATCGTGCAATCAAGATGCCAGCAGCTAAAAAATATCTCCGCGAGCGGTAGCCACGGATCGAACACCCGATTAAATGTCTCTGCACGACCGAGTTACAATGGTGCCAAGCGAATGAACCGCGCCGCCATGATCGTGCGGCGGCAACTCCTGCCCGAGCCGAGTTGTCTCATCTGTCGCGATGCGCCCGTCAAACCGGCACTCTCTGCGCCTATCGCCCCCTCAATCTCGATGGCTACAAAAACGTCCCTCTCATCCGATGCCGCGGCAGAGCCTGCCTTCGCAGCGGCGCGCCTCATCTGCCGTCGCCACGACAAAGACAGTTATCTCTTATCTCATTTCCTCCCGCCCTCAGTCCGCGACGGCATCTGCGCCCTGTACGCCTTTCGTCGAGTGCTCGTCGCCACGCTTCAGCAACCAGCCTCGACTAAAGAAGGTGCCCCGACCACCCTCGACGGCGGCTGCTGCTCGTCAAACTCCATTGATGCAACCGCGACCCTATGGCGGACGCGATTAGACGAGATTTACGAACACCGTCTAACTCTTCCCCTTCCACAATTCCGCGACGAGAGTCAGAACGCCATTCGTGCATTCCAGTTGACGATCGATCGTTTTCAGATTCCCAGGCAATACCTCTTCGATCTCGTCGAAGCTCACCGCGTGGCTCTGTCCGTTCTGCGGTACGCCACATGGCGCTCGCTCGAGGAGCACTGCCAAGGCGTCGCCGGCAACGTCGGGCTGATCGCCACCTGTATCCTCGGTCTCACCAACGGCGACGCCCGCGCGCCCGCTGCCTTATTCGCCAACGCCGTGCGCCTGACGACCCTCCTCCGCGACGTGAAGACCGATTGGGAACGAGGCCGAGTCTATTTGCCGCTCGAAGATCTGGCCCGCTTCAAGTATTCCGAGCGCGATCTGTCCGCCGGCGTCGTAAACGACAACTTCCGCCAGCTCATGCGCCATCAAATTGCCCGCGCACGCGACCTCTATCGGCGCGGCGCCCAAGGCCTCTGTTCATTGCCGCCCGACGGTTCCCGTCTCGCCGCCGCCGCCTTCGGGCTCATTCACAGTGGCGTTCTCAGCGCAATCGAGCGCCAGGGCTACGACGTGTTCGGCCGCCGCGCCGCCCTGAGCGCCCCCAGAAAGCTCCGCCGCCTCGCCCCCGCGTGGCGACTCGCTCGCCACGCGCCCGGACGACCCATTCCCGCCGTCTTTTAATCCTGCGGCGCCCGCACGATCATTTGACCCCGAGCAAACTTCCCGCGATTGTCCGATTTACTCCCATTTCTCGTTCATGCATCCTAAAATGTCGTCATGCAAACTCCCTCCAACACAAATTCCCTCGAGCAAACCATCCGCGCCGGCCGCATTCTTCCCGACATGACCTTCAACCAGAAGGTGTGGGCGCTCACCTCGCGCATCCCCAGGGGCCGCGTCACAACGTATGCCGAAATCGCCCGCGCCCTGGGCACCACCGCCTATCGCGCCGTCGGCAACGCCATGAACAAGAATCCCTACGCGCCGGGCGTCCCCTGTCATCGCGTCGTCGGCTCCGGTGGCGCGCTCACGGGCTACGCCGGTGGCCTGGACAAGAAGAAACAGATGCTCGCCGATGAAGGCGTCCAGTTCATTCGCGGCGACCGCGTCGCCGTCAACGCCGCTTTCACGTTCGCCAATGCATGACGAACGCGATCGCATCCGGTACAACCTGACGCCGTATGCCCCAGCATGTGACCATCCTGGGCGACGGCGCCATGGCGACCGTCTGCTCCATCCTCCTCACCCAGGGCGGGCACTCGGTCACCATGTGGGGCGCGCTCGAAGACTCAATCGATCGCCTCCTTCAAAACCGCGAGCAATCGCGCCTCTTGCCCGGCGTGCGCGTCCCCTCCGCAGTCCGCCTCACCGCCAACGACGCCGACTGCTT
>JBBRIN010000175.1:0-7251 GCA_038221115.1 Tepidisphaerales bacterium | reverse complement strand
CGCCTGCAACTGGGCGAAGTGGGCATTGGCCGCCAGTAGCGCCAAGCGAACGACTTCGGGCCCGAACCGGGCCAGACGCGTCGCCTGCTCCTCGCTAAGCGCGCCGCGAAGCAGCGCCGCCAGCAGCGTGTCGAACTCGGTTTGTTGCGTCGCGTAACTCAGAGCCCATGATGTACAACATCCGGACGGATCGCGCTACCGTACAAGCGCCGAACGTTGCAAGCGGGTGAAGTGTTACGAATCTCTTTCTGATCCGCGTTCATCCGCGGTTACATCTTCCTACCCTCCAGAAGTCCCCGCCTCTGATAATCCTGCAGTCGGTAATGTAAGGTCCGGCGGCTGATGCCCAGCTCGATCGCGGTTGCGGTGCGATTGCCGTTGTTTCGTTCCAGCGCGGCCAGAATCGCCTGCCGCTCGCTCTCCTCCAGCGTTTCGCCCGCTCGCGGAATGGCCGGCTTTACCGGCGGCGCTACAACCGGAGTTACCGCTTTCGCGCGCCCCTCATCAATGCGCCGCCGCGCCCGGTGAAGTGCTTCCTCGATTTGGTGCAACGGAGCCGGCTTGGTCAAGAACTCGACGACATCCAAATGAATCGCCGCCTTCGCAGCTTCAAGATCGCCGAAACCGGTCAAAATAATCACCTGCGTCCTGGGCCATCGCTCGCGGATTCGCCGGCAGCATTCCATCCCGTCCATGGACGGCAGATTCAAATCCATGATCACGAGATCGCGGGGCTCTGCTGCCATCAGCCGCAGCCCTTCCTCCGCGGTCCGCGCCTCGGTGGGCACAAAGCCCATCTCGGCGGCAATGTCGACGAGTAACTCGCGCAGCCGCGTCTCGTCCTCCACGACCAGCAGCGCCAGGGCCTTGGGCAACCCGGGATAAGGAACATTTTCGGGACGACGCTCGGGCATATCTTCGCCGTTCCTTTTAGGGACATCCCAAGTCGATCACAAGCCAAGCGGTGGGGCAGACGTTCTGGTTTGACCTGCTGCGGCGGATAAAGAGGCAGACAAGAATGTCTGCCCCACTTCGACGGGTAATTCGAGCGTAAACGTGCTCCCCTTCCCTGCCCCTTCGCTCTGTGCGGTCAGCCTTCCGCCATGCGCCTGCACGATCGCATGGGCAATCGACAGCCCCAGTCCTGTCCCCGGATGCGCCGCGCCGCGCTTATCCGTGAAGAATGGCTCAAACACTTTCTCCACCACCTCGCCGCTCATCCCGCGGCCATTGTCCGCCACCGTCACCCGCCCCATTCCCTGTTCCGCCGTCTCCACTCGAATGATCACGCGCCCCGCCCCCCCTGTCCCCGCCGGCACTGCTTCCAGCGCGTTCACCAACAGATTCAAGAACACCTGCTTCAATTTCCCTCTCGATCCGTTGACGCTCACCTCCGCCGCCGCGTCGACGCTCACGGCACGATCGTTCATCAGTGGCAATCCCTCGACCAAGCCGACGACATCGCGCATCAGCGCGCCGAGCTCCACCGATTCGCGTGTCGCGCTGCTTTCCCGGCCAGGCCGGCCCAGGCTCAGGAGCTTGTCGGTGATCTGCTTGCACCGGTACGCCTCCTCGCAGGCGATTCGCAGGCTCTTGAGCGCCAGCTCCCTTCCCGACGCGCCGCCGCCGCCGTCGCGCTCCAACTGCTGAATGGCCCGCTCGGCATAGCCGGTGATGATCGACAAGGGGTTGTTGATCTCGTGCGCGACGCCCGTGGCCAGGTGGCCGACGCTCGCGAGGCGTTCCGATCGAACCAGCTCCTTGCTCGCGGCCGCCACTTTCGCTTCCAGGTCGCGATACAGCGTTTCCAGCTCGCGCGCCATCCGATTAAAATCGCCGGCGATCTCGGCAAACTCGGCGGGCCCGCGGCCATCGACCCGATCCGAAAGTTTCCCCGCGGCAATCCGATTGGCGGCCTCGCCGAGCCGGCGCAACGGCACGATGACGCCGCGATACTGCCAGACGCCCAGGGCCATGGAAATGAGCACGACGGCCAGCGAAGTCCCCGCCACGGCCGTCAGGGTTTGCTTCCACTTCTGGTGGGCCGCCCGCTCGTCATCGGCGATGTTCGTTCGAATCGCCATGGAGCCGGCGGCAATCTGCGCGAGCGCTCGATTCAGGGCGTCGATGGCCGCCTCGTCGCCGGCACCAAACGCCGGATCGCGCGGCACGCTTAGGGCAGCCCGCGCCGCCTTCAGCGATCCCCGCAACGACTGATCCAAGCGCCGGGGCTCGTCCGGCGCGGCGACACTGGCGGCGTGGGCATCGAGCAAGTCGAGCTTGGTGAGGGCCGCATCAATCTCGGCGCCCACCCTCGGTAGGTCCGGCGTGTCATCCTGCATGAGGGTCTTGGCGGTCGCGACGTGAAACCCGACCTCATATCGATCGCGCAATTCGCGATAGCCGGCCGACGCGCGGCCCAGATCCATGCGCAGGCCGCGCATGCCGCCCAGCGCGGCGGCCACGACCAGCAACAATCCTCCGATCATGGCGGTGATCTGCAACGACATTTTCCGGCGGAGAGTCATAGGAGTTGCCGTGCTTCGAGGGCCACGGGTCCCGCTTCCAAACCTCGCTTTATCATCATAACAGCTCAAATAAACCATTGAACCTTTCCTCCTTCCCGCGCGTCCTGCCCACAGCACCATCCAAGGAGCCCACTGCGTCCCGACCGTCAAATCCTCGAATCCGAACCACGTTCAACGTGCTGTTCGTCTTTGTCTTTTTCGCGGTCTGCACGAACTGGTCCCTCAGCGGCCGGATCGCCTCTGCCGAACTTACGCTTCGGGAACAAACTCTTCGGCTTGAATCGCGCCTGGCCGACCTTGCTGAGCGGCTTCCGAAATGACACCGTGGCGGGGCGTGCTTTTCTGCCGCGGAACACTCCCGCTGAATGTGAAGATGGGAAGGTGGATTTCTGGATTTTTGTAATTACCAGGTTCGTCTTTTCGTCTTTCACGATTTTAGGGGGTAGGGGCGTGGGTTGATTTGTGTGCAAAGAGTGCAACATCGGAGGTGAGAAAGATGCAAGTGCGACATATCATATAGATGGACGGGGAAGGGGATTGTTAGGGGGAAAGTCGATTTATTTTGGCAGGAGTGGGGCAGGTAGGTGAGGTTGAAGGGCTCGAGTGGCGGCGCGGCATGGGTTCACTGAGCGGTTTTGCGTTATGCTCACTGCTCTGAAAATGGATCGCGAAGCCGCAGGCGAGGGAAATGAGTCATGCCTGGGGGAGGTAAGCGTGTGCCAGTACCTAAATGACGTGCGAGGATTGCTGGCGAGCAGCGTCGAGAAAGTCTGCGGTGTTGTTGCGAGCATTGACTGGGCCGATCGTGGTGCACGAGCGTGCCGCACAGCCGCGGAGGAAGAGAAAGGAGTGGGTTGCGGAGATTCGGGGCGATGTGGTGCGGTTTATGAAGGCCGCCGCCGGACACAAGGGTTGTCCGTTTACGGACACTTTGGAGTGCCAATGAAAACGGCTAGTGCAGTTCTGGCATTGGTGTGGGCGATCCCGGTTCTGGGCGGGGGGCCGGCGGTGAGCGATGAGCGGCTGGTGGTTGAGCTGGTGGCGCGGGAGCCGCAGGTGTTCACGCCGACGGGAATCGCGGTGGACAAGGAGGGGCGGATTTTTGTTATTGAGAACCACACGCACTTTCGGCCCAAGGATTATCAGGGGCCGCCGGGGGATCGCGTGCTGGTGATGGATCAGTTTACGGCGGACGGGCGGGCGGGGCGAATCGTGCCGTTCGTGGAGGGGCTGAAGGATTCGATGAGTCTGACGGTGCGGGATGGGGGCGTTTATCTGGTCACGCGGAATGCGGTGACGTTTATCGCCGACGACGGCGGAAAGGCGGGGGCGCGCAAGACGCTGGCGCGGTTGGAGACGGCGGCGGATTATCCGCACAACGGGTTGAACGGGGTGGCGTTCAGTCCCAGCGGCGAGATGTACTTCGCGCTCGGCCTGAACGTCGGCCGCTCCTACACGCTCGTCGGCTCCGACGGCACCTCGGTCTCCGGCGGCGGCGAGGGCGGGAGCATGTACCGCTGCAAGCCGGACGGGACGGGATTGAGCCAGGTGGCAACCGGGTTCTGGAACGTTCACGATCTGACGTTCGACGCGTTCGGCCGGCTCTTTGCCGTCGACAACGATCCGGATGATCGTCCGCCCTGCCGCCTGCTGGACATCATCGAAGGCGGCGACTACGGCTGGCAATATCGCAATGGTCGCAAAGGCATTCATCCGTTCACCAGTTGGTTCGGCGAGCGGATCGGCACGCTGCCGATGATCAGCCCCATCGGCGAAGCGCCCAGCGGGATCATCTCTTACCAGTCAGACGGGCTGCCCGCGGAGTATCGGGGGCGGCTGATCGGGACTTCATGGGGCGATCACGTCGTGCAGCAGTTTGACCTGAAGCCGAAGGGTGCATCGGTTATATCGGAGCCCAAGCCGCTGGTGACGGGTGGGCAGGATTTTCGACCGGTGGGGATCGCGGTGGCGCCGGACGGGTCGCTGGTGATTTCGGATTGGGTGGACAAGTCGTATGCGGTGCATGGGAAGGGGCGGGTGTGGCGGGTGAGGGGGAAGGAACCTTCGAGCAATGGCGCGCCCATGGCAGCGCTGATGAAGCCGCCGTTCTGGGCGTACCGTGAAGCGATCGGCGCGATGCCGAGCGGCACATGGCCGGCGGCGGGTGACGGAGAATGGGCGAAGGCACGCGAGGATCGGTTTGTGCAGTCGGCCGCGATTACGGCATTATCGCACGGCGGTCGCGTTGCAGAGCGGGTGGCGCGATTGCCCGTCCACGAGGAGATCGAGCGGATCATCGAACTGCTTGCGGTGCGTCGAAGTGGCGAGGGCATCGATCGGCTTCCCGAGTTCTTGAAGGACCCTCGCCCCGGCGTCCGCCGCGCTGCGCTGCAATGGGTGGGAGAGGAGCGCCTCAAGCAATTCGGCGATCTGGTCTCCGAGTCGCTGAAGGCCGGGCCGGTGACGCGGGACGTTCTAATGGCGGCGGTTGCGGTGCGCGACAAGCTTTCGAGCGAGCCGCCCGCGCCGGGGAAGCCGCCGGTGGAATATGCAGGCGGCGCTCTGGCGGTTGAGTTTGTGTTTGACGCATCGCTGGATTGGGACGTGCGGCGGTTGGCGCTGCACTTGTCCGATCCGCTGTCGCCGAAGCTTTCGCCGGCGCGGGTCAGGCCGATGCTGGCGGATTTGGGAAACGAGGCGGTGCGGGTGATGGCTTGGCGCGAAGACGCGGCATCGCAGTCGATGCTGCGGGAGATCGCGGTGGATGAGAGCCGACCGGAGAGCTGGCGGCTGGAGGCGATTGCGGGTCTGGTGAGGTCGGCTGCGACTCCGGCAACACACGAGACGCTGCTCAGCTTCCTGCATCACTCGCCGCATGCGGTGCAGTTGGAAGCGCTGCGTTCGTTACGCGGGTCGCTGAACAAAGACGAGATTGGCGAAATTGCAGCGTCTTTCGACACCGCTTTGGCAAAGCCGGGCCTGGCCGGCGATCCGATGTGGCACGAGTGGGCCGAACAGGTGTTGCTTGCGGCAAAGGCGGCGCCTGGAGCGCTGTCGGATCAACAAGAGGCAAAGCTACGGACGATCGCCGGTGAGCGGCCCCGAGACGAACAGGCATGGCAGGCTTTTCTGGCGCAAGGCGGGAATGTCGAGGCGGGACGCCGGGTGTTTTCCCACCCAAACGCCGCCCGATGCTTCGTGTGTCATGCCGTCGAGGGGCGCGGCGGGATGGTCGGGCCCGATCTGACCGGGGCGGGTGGATCGTTGTCCCGGCAGAAAATCGTTGAATCGATCCTCTTTCCAAGCCGCGAGATTGCGCCGATGTACGTGCCGGTCGTGCTGACGCTGAAAGACGGTAGCAGCGTCACCGGCGTGGGGCTGGAGGAGGTGGGCGCGAACGCCATCACGCTGCGCGACGCCGCGGGGAAGCTGGTCAAAGTCAGCGCGTCAGACGTGGTATCGCGCCGGCTGGAGAAGTTATCGATCATGCCCGAGGGGCTGCCGGACGCGATGACGCCCGGAGAGTTTCGCGACGTGGTCGAGTTCCTGTCGCGGCAGAAATGATTGCACGATTCCACCCCGGGAACGACAAGCGGCGACCGAGTTCCCCGACTCCATGAAGCCATCCCGCAGCATCTACGCCGACCGGTTAAAAGAATTTCCCGACATTGCGTTTGCCGATGAATCGGTGTTCCAACAGCGCGGGCAATGGCGCGATTATTTCCGACAGCGCATCGGACAAAACTTCAACGGCCGACTCATTTTCGAGCTGGGTTGCTTTGATGCGGCGTATCTCAGCCGGATCGCCGCCGCGCATCCGAACACGGCGTTCATCGGGCTGGATTGGAAGTGCAAGGCCATCCACGACGGCGCGCGGCGGGTCGCGGCGATGGATCTTCGGAACGTCGCGTTGCTCCGCGGCCGGGGTCAGGACGTCCTCAAGATCTTCGGTGCGGGCGAAGTCGATGAGATCTGGGTCTTCCATCCCGACCCGTGCGCGCGGCCGCACGAGATGAAGAACCGCCTTATCACCGTGCCATTTCTCATTGTCGTCCACTCCGTCCTGCGAGATGGCAAGTCAACGCTTTCGTTGAAGACCGATCATCCCGGCTACTACCAATGGGTGCTGGGCCTCTTTGGTCTCCCGGAGCCCGAAGCCTTCCGCGCCGCCGTTCCTCGATCCCGGGCGCGCGACCTGATGCACGACCAGGATATTTCCCGCCCGAATAAAGCGATCATGCAGCGTTTTAAGGTGTTGGCGAATTCGGCAGATTTCTGGAACGACGCCGCGGCCCTCGATCATACGTCTGGGCGGCTGTTCTCAGGTCAGCCCACGCTCTTCGAGGGCCGATTTGTGAAGAAGCGCCGGCCAATTCACTACTTTGAGATCGGCAAGGCGTCACGTCGATGAAGTGCGCAACGCAGACACACTGACCACCGCGCGGGCTTATACTGCGGCGGATTACCCCGAAAGGTCCTGCAATGCCAAAGCCCTTTGCGATGCTGGTTCTCCTGATCGCCATCTGTTTCTGCCTCTGGGCGCGAGCCGCTGATGTCCTCAAGCCTGAGCCCGACGGATTCGTCCCACTGTTCAACGGGAAGGATCTCAGCGCCTGGATCCCGGACAACGTTGCGCCGGCGACGTTTACCGTCGAAAACGGAATGATCGCCTGCTCCGGCGCGCCGACGGGAGTCATGCGGACCGATCGGATGTACGAGAACT
>JBBRIN010000174.1:0-7262 GCA_038221115.1 Tepidisphaerales bacterium | reverse complement strand
GGCTTGCCCTCGAGGTCCACGGCTGGAAATCCGCCGACCGGGTAATCGTCGACCGTGCCCTCGTAGTCGAAATGGTGGCCGTGCCCGGAATAGCCGTAGGGCACGTTTTTGATCGTGTACTCGTTGGCGTGGCCCTGCGTGGACCAGGTCCAGCCGTCGCCGGAGACTTCACCGCAGTCGTAGAAGTTGTCGAACAGGACGAACCGCTCGGCGAGCGCGTGCTGGTTCGGCGTCACCTCGCGGCCGAAGATGCACAGTGACTTGTCCCCGTTGCCCTGAGGCAGGTCCCCGAGCACCTGGTCGTAGGTGCGATTCTCTTTAACGATGTAGATGACGTGCCGGATCTTCCCCGCCTGCAGGCCGATGTTCGCCAGCGGGTTGACGGCCTTCACGTAGCGCGGCGTCAGCTTGTTCAGGTTCAGCACCCGCTGGGTCTGCTGCTTCAGTTGATCGGGCGACGCGGGCGTGGCCACGGTTGTTACGCTGCCGCTCATCACGTTCAGGATGTACCCCTCCTTCTCTTCTCCCTTGGGCGCGGCCTTGCTGTGGGGCCCGTTTAAGTTGGGGTTGCGCAGCGAGGCGCCCTTCATGTTGGAGACGAGCAGGCGCTTTCCATCGGGCGCGGCGACGACGCCCGTGGGATACCAGCCCGCCGGCAGATACCCCAACAGCGCCGCCGTCGGCACGTCGATGACGGCGACCGCGTTCATGTCGCCGAGCGATGCATAGAGCGTCTTCTCATCGGGCGATAACGCCAGTCCGGTAGGCGTTGCCCCAGGCAGATCTGCGGCAATTTCCGGCCGCAGCAGAATCGTCGCGGCGATCGAATCATCCGTCACATTGACGATCGAGATAGTGTCGCTGTGGCCGTTGGCGATGAAGAGCCGCGACTGCGCCTTGTCGAAGAGGAGGCCAATGGGATGCGACCCGCTGGCGATCTTTCCGCGCAGCTTCGGCGCCTTGGGGTTCGACGCATCGATGACGTAGACGGCGGAGTCCCGCTGGCTCGCGACGTAGACCTTCGATCCATCATTCAACGCGGCCACCGACAACGGGAAGTTGGATGTTCCGGCGATGGTGTCGGAAAAGATAAACCGGCCGACCTCTTTCGCATCGAGCGGGGTCTTTCCCGCTTTCGTGTCGAACAGGGTCAGGCTGGCCGGCGTGCCGAAGGCGACGTCCGGCCCGAGGGGCGCGTTGTTTGCCGAGTAGAGAATCCCCCGTCCATCCAGCGCAAGGCCGGACGGAAAATCGCCCGGCTTCGCCGCGATCTCGCCGAGCTGGGTCAGCGCGCCGTCGCGGGCGTGTTGAAGGACCGCAATCGCCTCATGGCGCCCTTGTGCGGCATAGAGCGTTCCGCCCTCGGGCGTCACCGCCAAGCCATAGTAAAGACCCAACGTCTTCTTCGGCCCCTTTGCGCCCCCTTGATTGGTGAAATCGACGTGAGCGGTCCCCTCGCCGGTGGCGGTGTCAATCGCCCACAGCGCCGAGTGATGCCCCAGATCGGTGGAAAACGCGAACCGTCCATCCGGCGACGCGACGAGGTTGACCACCATTGAGCCTACGTTCTGCTCGTGCTCCGCGAACCGATCTTCGATCATCTTCCCGGTCACCAACGGCATAAGCGGCTTCTCGGAGGCATGCGCGGCATGGCTGGCGCCGCTCGGCTTAGGATCGCCGCTCCCCGCGCACGAAGAAAGTCCGGCAACCAGGGCAGCGGCCAGAACGGCGGTTCGATTCAGACGAGGGTTCACGCGTATCTCCCGGAAGGTTCGTTTGCGATGACAACCGCGTCGACGGCGCGGGGCTCGGCATATTAACCGGCCACCCCAAATCAATCTCCCTTCTCACATTCTCCAACGGTAAAATGAACGCCAGTGCCGGTCTCCATCAATCAACCCCGTCCGTTAACCACGCACGAAGAACAGCTGCTCCGGTGGATGTTGGAACACGGTAGCCCTGAGGCGTCATTGCTCCTTCCGCAAGTCGAGACAGTGCGAGTGACGCCGGGGCGTTGTCCATGCCCCGCACCCATCTCGCGATGGCCGCAGAATTAACAACGCGCCCGCGCGGCCAAAGGGTATAGATTCCTCTCGCCCGCGGCAGGCTTTGTGGTAGAGTGAAATTCATGGTCGCTGCGATCAAACAAACGGTCACCGTGCAGCCCGGCGGGGTCATCGAGGTTCGCTCGATCGACCTCAAAGAGGGGACCACCGCCGAGGTGATTGTGCTGGTCGAGAGTCTCGATCCATCGGAGCGCCGGACCTTGACCAGCTTCATCGGCTCGGCAAAGGGGTCGTTTAAGAGCAGGGCGGAAGTCGATGCTTACGTGCGAGGGCTTCGCTACGAATGGGATCACTGACCGTCATCGCGGGTAAATTCATTTACCTGGACAGCAACGTCCTCATTTATGCGGTGGAGGATGTTTCGGGTAATGGCCGACAGCTGCGGCCGCTATTTGACCGTATCGACCAGGGAGAGCTCCGCGGCGTGACCAGCGAGTTGGCGCTCGCGGAAGTGCTTGTCAGGCCGCTTCGTGAGGGCAACGGCGCGACCCGCCGCGAATACGAAGCGCTCCTTCACCCTGCCGGCCCGCTGACGGTCGAGCCCGTCTCGCGAAGGATCTTGTCAAAAGCCGCCGAACTCCGCGCCGCCCACGCCTCGCTTAAGCTGCCCGATGCCATCCATGCCGCTACGTCGTTCCTTACCGGCTGCAGCACGTTTCTGACGAATGACGCGCGATTTGAGGCGGTGACGGACCTCCCCACACTGCTGCTTACAAAGTTGCCTTGAGCGGACTCCACATCCGCCTGGAGACCCCCGCGCTTCGGCCGTGAGGCGATTGTGTCGAAATGACAGTAAGCCCGCATGTCCGCCATCGCTCCCAATCTCCTCTCGCCCACCGATGACGCTCCCGTCATCGACGAGTCCAATCAGCCGGCGCCAACTCCGCCGGCGCTGGCCGGCGACGGTCACCGCGTGCAGCTTGATGCGGTCCGCGCGATCGCCGTCGTTCTGGTCATGGTGCATCACTACGTCCCCGCCGTCAGCCGCCGCGTCGAGGTCGGCAACATGGCGGTTCGCGTCTTCTTCGTCCTCTCCGGGTTCCTGATCACGGGAATCCTCCTGCGCGCCCGCGACAAGGCGGAGCGCATCGGCGAATCACGATGGTGCGTCCTCCGCGCGTTCTACGCGCGCCGCCTTTTGCGCATCTTCCCCGTGTATTACCTCGTGCTGATCGGCATGGCCGGCCTGGGAGCGCGGCAGGTGCGCGATGGGTTCTGGTGGCATGCCGGCTACCTTTCCAACGTGTACATGTATCGCCTCGGCACCGGCCACGGCTCGGTGACCCATTTCTGGTCGCTGGCGGTTGAAGAGCAGTTCTACCTGGTCTGGCCGCTGCTCATGCTCTTTACGCCGCGCCGCCTCGTCACGCCGCTCATCGTCGCCGCGATCGCCGCGGGGCCGATCTTCCGCGCCGCCGTCCTATTGCACGGCGGCAATGCGTGGCAAGCATCGATCCTGACCCCCGCGTGCCTCGACACGCTGGGCATGGGCGCGCTGCTCGCCGTCCTCTCCGCTCCGGCGCATGCCGCCCTCAAGCATCGCGTGCTTACGGCGGCGCTGATCGCTGGCCTTCCCCTGTACCTGGCGACGGCCATCAATTATTTCACCCGCCCCTACCCCTCCCATTGGTGGGCGATCCCCTTCAGCTTCGGCATTGCCCTCTGGGCCGCCTGGCTGATCGATCGCACCTACCGCGGCTTCCACGGACTTGTCGGCCGCGCACTGAGCCTTCGGCCGCTCACCTATCTGGGCGCCATCAGCTATGGCGTCTATGTGATGCACAACTTCGTCGACGGTTTCGTCACCCGGGGCTTCAAAGCCGCCCATCTCCGCGAGCCCGCCGGCGCGGCGTTGGTGATGTACACGTTCGCCGCCACGTTTGTCGCCGCGACAGTATCGTGGCACCTTTTCGAAAAGCCAATCAACCGATTGAAGAGCTTGTTCCCGTACACGGCATAAAGCGTCAACATCAGCGCGCCGCATGAGCCGACGGGATGACCTCATTTAGAAATACGATGACGTCCGCGCCCCAGATGTCGCTCCCGCGCACCGCGAATCCACCGTGCCCGTCCTTGTGTTCGTTGGGGTCACCAAAGGCCGGGTAAAGCTTCGCGCGATTCGGATTGCCTTTGCGTTTCAGCGCCTCACCGAGCAGTTCGCTGGGCCCGAGGTTGTAGTCGTTCTGCGCCTGAAGCAGGAACATCGGCGCCTTCGCATTCTTCACCGCCAGCAGCAGCCGCTCCCGCAACTGCGGGTTTCCCTTCCACGACATCGCGGCCGGCGCGAATGGAACATACGCCTTGATGCCCAGATCCCTTTCAGCCGCCAGCACCGTTTGAATCCCGCCGTAAGAGATGCCCGACATGACCAGCGCGTCCGGCTTGACGAAAGTCTGCCCCTTGAGCCATTCCACCGCCGCCACGACGTCGGCGTTCGCGCGCTCGTGCAGCTCGATGTCGTGCTTCTGCACGACCGTCGCGTCCTTCTCCTTCTCGCGGAACTGCTGCTGCGCATCGACGATGTATTCGCCGGGCGATCGCCCGTGCCCGCTGCGGTGCGGCACGAAAAACACATATCCCTTGGCGGTCCAGAACGCGCCGAGGGTTGGAAACCACCCGGGCGTCTTATCGCTTCCGTGGTTGTAAATCACTGCCGGAAACGGCCCTTTCCCGGTTGGCTTATAAATCCACCCATGCAGCGTTGCGTCCCCGCGCTGAAACGCCACCAGTTGCGGCTCAAGCGCCGGGGCCGTCGTGGGCGCCGGCTTTTCGGCGGCAACGCTTGACAACACAACCAATAGGGATGCGATGACCGCCGCCTGAATCGTTCGAAGCTTCATCCGATGATTTCCTCCGCCTTTGCTCACCAAGGAACGGCGAGAGCGGCATTCTATTGTTCCGGCGGACTTCGGCGCTGTCGCCAACTTCCCTTTGCCGCCTGAAGCATCGGCTCGCTGGGTATGCTAGTGGCCGGAGAACCCGATGCCCAGCGATTTCCCCGGCGCCTTTACTGCCCTGCGCGCGATCCTTCAAAAGCACGCCAAGGGTCTGCTGATCCAGGCCGACACACCCACCGACTACACGGTCATCTCCCCCGCGATTGGGCCCAACAAAAAGCCGATGTGGTTCGCCGCCGTCCTGAGCCGCAAGAGCGCTGTGAGCTACCACCTCATGCCCCTCTATTTCAACCCCAAGCTTCAGGCCCAGGTGACCCCGGAACTGCTGGCGCGCAAGCAGGGGAAAACCTGTTTCAACTTCCAGCGCCCCGATCCCGTGTTATTCAAAATGCTTGACGAGCTGACCCGCGTTGGCCGCGAGCAATGGGAGCGCGCCGGGTTCCTTAAGCCCAGCCCCGTTACGGCCCAAATGCTGGAGGCTGCGCTTAAATCCGTCGGCGGCGACCCAGCCGCACTCGCCAGGACGCGCAAAGCCAAAGGGAAACAAGCCGCCGCCAAACGTGCCGCGACGATCAAGGCAGGGAAGGCCGCATCACAGCGCGGCGCCTGACGTCGCGGTTCCTCTCACTGCATTCGCAGCGCCACGGCAAAGATCACCGTGTAATAGGTCCAGAGGATCGTGAACACGCCATGCACGATCGTGTTCTGCCGGTGACCGCGCCACAGCGATGAATCGTAGACAAACCATTGGAAGAAGAGTCGCGCGCCCCAGAAAATGACGAGGCCAATCAGCACGAGCCGGGCGAGCGCCGTGCGCTCCAGAAGCGTCTGGGGATAAACGAGGCACAGCACGCCGATCATCACCAGCAGGAGGCAGATGAAGAACGTGTGGACGTGGAAGATCTGCCGGTTGATGGGCGACAGCCGCGCCGCGTCGGTCTTCCATTCCAGATGCTTGCCGATGAACACGTGGGCGAAGCTCAGGACGATCAGGCTCGCGCCGATGATGCGAAGATGGGGCAGGAGGGTGATCATGATGAAGGGAGCTTCTTCTCAAAGACGAACAGGCCGAGAAATGGCGTGATACGCGATTCACGAACGATGGCAAAGCCCGCGGCGCGGGCAACGCCGAGCCAGGTGGCGCGGGAGTAAAAGTGCATGAATTGTGGGCCGAACGCGAGAAAATTGGGGGCATTGCGCAAGTGCTCCACGACGATCAGCCGTCCCCCTGGGCGCAGGGCACGGGCGATCTCGACGAACAGCCGAAGGCGCTCGTCCGGCCGTCGGACCTCGTGCGCGGCGAGGACGGCAAACGCCGCGTCGATACAGGCGTCATCCACCGGCAGGGCCGCCGGCGGCACCGATCGTGTGATGGCCGTGATGTCAGCCGGGCGGCGTGATTGCTGATAGCGCCGCGCCCGCGCGATTGAGGGTTCCGTCATCGTGGTGGGGTCATAGAAATCCATCACTTCGAGTTGCGCGCCAGGAAAGGCGCGCAACAGCCCGGCGCTCGATTCGTCGAATCCGGAGTGAAGGTTGAGGATACGCCCGGGCTGTGAATCGACGGCGTCGCGCGCCCATTGGAATCGATGGAGCGCAGACAGATCATAAACCCAGAGCGACACGAGCAGCGACGCAATCAACAGGTACGCCGCGGCCGCGGCGCCTGCGTAAAGCAGGACGATGAGCCAGTGGGGCTGGCGGATGAGCAGGGCTGCCGCGATCGCCACCGACGCGGCGGCGAACCCGACGGCATATAGCGGCCAGTTGAACCGCGCGACGTGGCCAACGCCTTCGCAGCAGGCGCGCATCGCCGGCGCGGCCACGTTATCGGTCGAGGGGCTCACGGATGCCTCGTTTCCATTCATACGGAACGTCCTCCAGGTAGAACGCATTGGCCAGGCGCGCGGAATCGGCGCCATCGAACGGCGGATGGCGAAAGAACGTCGCCTCGCGCACATCGACGCGAATGGGCTGGGGGTTCCAGTTTTCGCGCACGCCCTTGATCCGGATGATCGAGTGAGTCTGCCGCTCGTAATCGAAGGTATACGGCAGCGGCCCGGCAAAATGCCGCGCCGCGGCCAGATCGGGAAACGGCGATCCTTCGGGCAGCGGGGCCGGACGGCTGGCCAGATCGGCGCGGACGTGAAGGTCGGCCTCGCGGTTGGGCGTGGTAATCTTCACTTCCAGGCCGTCGCCCTCGCGGGACCAATCGACTGCCGCGCGGCGATAGTTGTAATGGGTGAGGCGATTGCCGGAGAAGGCCATCAGCGGACGATTGGTGTCGCTGCGGAGGATG
>JBBRIN010000173.1:0-7272 GCA_038221115.1 Tepidisphaerales bacterium | reverse complement strand
GCCGTTCACGGCCGCGGCCAAGCCTTCGAGATCCAGATCGCCGGCGCCGTCCACGCCGACTTCGACAAGTTCGCATCCTTCGCGCACCAGTTGCTGGCAGAGTTCGCGCGTCGCCGAATGCTCGACGGTGCTGATCGCGATCCGTTTGCGCGGCGAGCGGCTGGAAAGAATGCCCCGAATGGCGGTGTTGACGGCCTCGGTCCCGCCTCCAGTGAAGGAAAGCTCGGCCTCACTGCACGCAATCAGTCTGGCGACTTGCCCGCGCGCCTCATCGATCGCCTGGCGCGCCCGTTGCCCAAACCGATGCACGCTCGACGGGTTCCCGTACCACTCCTCATAAAACGGCAGCATCGCCGCGACCACTTCCGGGGCGGGCTTCGTGGTGGCGTTGTTGTCCAGGTAGACCAGATCCATGCGAGCATTGTATGCCTTGTTCGCCTCCGCCGCTTCGTCGCCGGGTCGTCCTTCGCTTGCTTCGTTTCAATATTTTCGAAACTTCCAGTCGCCATTCGCACGCCCCCGCTTCAATTTCTATAATCCGCCGCCCGCGTACTCCGGAGCGTCGCGTTCGACCGGTGGGCCGCGGGAATGGAGTGATCATGGCTACGACGACGACACTGCTCAGCGCCCTGACCGAATGCATTGCCCCGCAGTTGGCGGCGGTCGATCGGTTGTTCAATCGCGAGCTTCAGTCGGAGTTGAAGTGCGTCAACACGCTGATCAAGCACGTGAGCCGATTTCGCGGCAAGATGCTTCGCCCGTGCCTGGTGCTGCTGTGGGGCAAGGCCGCGGGTCAACTCACCGAAGCGCACAACACGATCGCCACCGTCGTTGAGATGGTGCATATGTCCACGCTGGTACACGATGACGTGCTGGATGAGGCCGAGCTGCGACGCAAGGGGGCGACCATTAATCACCTCCGCGGCAACGAAGCGGCGGTGCTGCTCGGCGATTACCTGATCAGCCACAGTTTTCACCTCTGCTCCAGCCTCGATTCCCAGTTCGCCAGCCGCACCATCGGCCGGACGACAAACGAGGTGTGCGAGGGCGAGCTGCTCCAGATCGACAACCGCAATAACTTGGATCTCGACGAGGAAACGTACCTGACGATCATCGACCGCAAGACGGCCAGCCTGACCGCCGCCTGCTGCCTGCTCGGAGCGCACCTCGCTGGCGCGAGCGAGTCAGTCGTGCGCCATGCCGATACGTTTGGCCGCTGCATCGGCACGGCGTTTCAGATTCAGGATGACATTTTGGACATCGTCGGGGACGTGCGCGACGTCGGCAAAACGCTCGGCATCGACATTGAAAAAGCCAAGCTCACGCTTCCGATCATTCACTTCCTTCGCACCGCGCCGCGCGAGCATCAGCAGTTGTTGCGGAGTCTGATTCAGAGCCGGGAAGCCGACAAGGTGGAGAAGATCCGCAACCTGATCCTGCCGAGCGGTTCGATCGCTTACGCGCGGGATCGCGCCCGGGAATACATCGAGCGAGCGCGCGCGGTGCTGGCCGCCATCCCCGCGGGTGAGAGCCGGCAGGTCCTGGATACGATGGCGGAGTTCGTCATTCGCAGGCCGATGTGAATTGGTCTAACGCATCTTCTTGGCGGTTACCGCGCATCATTCGACATCTTCTGAGCGGAAGGCGATGAAACAACCCGACGGCCGCGACGCGGGAATGTCTCGTACGCGGCCGGCTCGCGAGGCTGGAATCCCATACATTGCAGGTGACCCTCATTTTGGGGGCTGGACAGCGAACCCGTGCGAATTGCCACAGCGCCGGCCACTTGGCCATGTGCAAGAAAACCGCAGGTCGGTACGATTCAACCATGATTACTCGAGGAAGCCTTGTGCTGGCGGTTTTCATCCTCGGCCAGGGCACTTTGGCGCAAACCACCTTGCCCGCAACACGTCCGATTGTTGGCATCGTTTCGTTCAACTTCCCGGACAACGTCGAAATCCGTTCGCTGGTCGACTACGTGAGCGAGCGGCTGGGGGTCACAATCCTGTACGACGAGCAGTTGTCCAAGAAGGAAAACACGGTGACCATCCGTGCCCCCAACGGAATTCCAAGTGGGTCGCTGTTGGAGTTTCTGCAATCGGTGTTGCGAATGAAAGGGTACGCGCTGGTCACTTCGCCGGAAGGGGACGTGCGACAGGTGGTACCGTTGACGAGCGCAGCGGCGGTGCGGGCGACGTCGGTAGAGTTCGTGAAGCTGCGTTTCGCTGAATCCTCGCGTTTGGCGCCCCAAATCAAGCAGATGTTGTCGGCGATGAAGCGACCGGGTGATCAGGATGCCGGGGTGGAGGTGACATTCGACGAGAGGACGAACCAGCTTGGCGCGATCGGGTCTGCCGAGGCGGTGGCGGCCGCGCTGAAGATCGCCAAATCGCTCGATCAGCCTGTGACGGGGGAGGAGAATCCAATCCGGTTTTATAAGCTTACGAATGCCACGGCGGCGGATGTGCTGGATACGATCCGGGCGCTGGAAGGGGAAACGACGCGCGTCACGACACGCGATCGGGGGGATTCGCGGACAGCGCGGCGACCGGCGGATTCGCTGGCGGGGGCCGGTGGAGGATCGCCTATGAATTCAGCGGGTGGCGGGTATGGCGCGGGCGGCGGGGGGCTTGCGATCGCCTCGGCTCCGGTGCGTGCATCGTCGTCGACAACGGCGACGCCACCGGCCGACGGCCCGCGGGAAAGCGAGGCGCGGTCGGTGGACGTGACAAAGTCATCGGCGACGGGTGGGCAGGACCCGGCTCGCCGGGCGGTATCGGTTACGGCGGATACCAACACGAATACGATCATTGTGCGAGGCGGCGCGGGGGTGCAGCAGATGTACGAGACTTTGATCAAAACACTGGATAAGCGGAGGCCGCAGGTTCTGCTTGAGGCGACCGTCGTGACGCTGGACACGTCAAATGATTTCCACGTGGGCGTGGAGGTGTCGGCGAGCGCGGGGATCGGCTCGACACAACTGTTGAATTTCACTCAGTTTGGATTGAGCCAGGTGGACCCGAAGACGGGGCGACTGGCGATCGCGC
Organism: Tepidisphaerales bacterium; assembly: GCA_038221115.1. GTDB lineage: Bacteria > Planctomycetota > Phycisphaerae > Tepidisphaerales > Tepidisphaeraceae > JANXVV01. Next base: position 4,225 of record JBBRIN010000173.1, on the reverse strand, counting down.
CGACGGCGGGATTCAACGGAGCGGTGATCCGATCTGATGTGGCGAATGTGGTGGTGCAGGCGCTGACGTCAACGAAACGGGCGCGCGTGCAATCGGCGCCCCGGGTGCTGGTGAACGATAACGCCACGGGGACGCTGACGAGCATTGCGGAGCAGCCGTTCACGAGCGTCAACGCATCGACGACGATCGCGACGACGAGCTTCGGGGGATACGCGGACGCGGGGACGACGATCACGTTGACGCCGCACATCAGCGAGGGGGACTATCTGCAGTTGGAATACTCGGTGGAGCTGAGCAGCTTTACGGGTCTGGCGAGCACGGCGAGCGGGACGCCGCCACCGAGGCAAAGCGACAGGGTGGAGAGCAAGGTGACGATTCCCGACGGGAGCACAATCATCGTAGGCGGCTTGAGCCGGCGGCAGTTCAGCAGGGAGATTCGGCGCGTGCCGATTCTTGGGGACATCCCAATTCTCGAGTACCTGTTCAGCGATCGATTGAGAAGTTTGTCGACGACCACGCTGTTTGTGTTTCTGCGGCCGGTGATTTTGCGAGACGATCGATTTGACGATCTGCGGAACGTGTCGGAGGGGGACCTGAAGGCGGCGAGTATGCCGTCGAATTTTCCGCGAAGCGATACGTCGCTGATGCGATAGGGCCCCATGCGGATTGAAAACAAGAGTGAGCTGGACGCGGCCGCGGATGGGATTGGGATTGCGCCGTTGCCGCCAGCGATTGAGCGGTTGAAGTTGGCGGGCGTGGAAGCGTCGGCGGAATTTGTGGTCGCCATTCCGATCGCCTACGCGCGGCAGCATTTGTTGCTGGGGCTGGCGGGAAACGGAGATACGGAGCCGCTGCGGGTCGCGATGGCGCGATTCGATGACCTGGGGCCGTTGCAGATCGTGTCGAGGTTGTTGAATCGACGGGTAACGCCCGTGCTTGCGTCTGAGCCGGAGATTCTGTCGGCGATTAACGCGGCGTATCAGGAACGATCGGGACAGGCGCAGACGTTGATCCAGGGGCTGGAGCGGCGCGAAGTGCTGGCGGAAGTGAGAGAGTTGGCAGCGCGGGAGGATCTGTTGGATGGGGACAGCCGCGCGCCGGTGATCAAGCTGGTGAACTTGATCCTGTTCGAGGCGGTGAAACAAAATGCTTCCGACGTGCACGTGCAGCCGTATGAGGAATCGGTGGTGGTGCGCACGAGGATTGATGGATTGTTATATGACTCGTTCCAGGTGCCCAAGGGGCTACAGGACGAGATCATCAGCCGGCTCAAGGTGATGGGTCGGATGAACATCGCCGAGAAGCGGTTGCCGCAGGATGGGCGGGCGACCGTGCAGGTCGGGGACCGGGTGATCGACCTGCGCATTGCGTCACTGCCGACGCGGTTTGGGGAGCGGGTGGTCATCCGAGTGCTCGACAAGAGCCGACGGTTGTTCAGCCTGGGTGAAGTGGGAATGAACGCGGCGACGGTGGAGCCGTTCCGGCGGCTGATTGGATCGGAGCACGGGATCATCCTGGTTACGGGGCCGACCGGAAGCGGGAAGACGACGACGCTGTATGCGGCGCTGCAGGAGATCAACGCGAAGGAGCGAAATATCATTACGCTGGAGGACCCGGTGGAATATGGACTGGAGGGGATCAGCCAGACGCAGGTGAGCGACAAGAAGGGGCTCACATTCGCGAGCGGTTTGCGAAACGTGCTGCGGCAGGACCCGGATGTGATCATGGTGGGCGAGATCCGCGATGGGGAGACCGCGACGATGGCGATTCAGTCGGCGCTGACGGGGCACCTTGTTTTTTCGACATTGCACACGAACGACGCGTGCAGCGCGGTGGCGCGGTTGCTGGATCTGGGGGTTGAGCCATATTTGGTCGCGAGCTCAGTGATCGGCGTGCTGGCACAACGCCTGGTGCGGCGGGTGTGCGAGGGGTGTGCGAAGCCATATCGGCCTACGGCCGATGAGCTGGCGGCGATGAAGCTTCAAACGGGTGCAGAGGTTGGCCGGATTCGGGTGGGGGCGGGATGCGCGGCGTGCCGGGGAACCGGATATCGAGGACGGGTTGGGGTTTTTGAAATCCTTCTCGTGAACGACGGGGTGCGCAGGGAGATCACTTCGCGTTCCAGCGCGTCAGAGATCGAAGCGTCGGCGGTGGCGTGCGGGATGCGAACGCTTCATGATGACGGCGTCGCGCGGGTTTTGGAGGGGGTGACGACCCTGAGCGAAGTGGCACGCGTGACAATGACTCGGGAGGCGTAGTGGCGGTCTTCGCGTATCGAGCTTTAGACGAGAAGGCGACCGTGGTGACCGGGACGGTCGTTGCGGACACGGCGCGCCACGTTCGGGATCAATTGCGGGCGCGGGGGTTATCAGTTGAAGCGGTGACAGCGCGCGGCGGTGCGGAAGCTGGCGGCAATCTGAACGGATTGAAAGCGGGGCGAGGTGGGAGGCGGCACGGGACCCAGGTGGTAACGTTCGTGCGTGAGCTGGCGACGCTGCTGGGGGTGGGGATCCCGTTACTAGAAGCACTGGATACCTTGTCGGCGCAATACACCGGGCCGTTTCGCTCTGTGCTGCTGGGGTTGCAGGATCGGGTCGCGTCCGGGTTGAGCCTGGCGGGGGCGATGCGGGAGCAGCCGCGAATCTTTGATGAATTGGCGGTGAGCGTGGCGGAGGTGGGTGAGACCTCGGGCACGCTGGACTCGGTGCTGGAACGGTTGGCGGATTTTCAGGAAAGGCGCGCCGCGCTGCGGAATCGGGTGGGTACGGCGCTGATCTATCCGGCGATCGTGCTATTGGTCACAATCGGCGTGACATTGCTGCTGATGACCTTCGTGGTGCCCAAGCTCCTGGGTACTCTTCTTCAGGCGGGGATGCCCGTGCCTTGGGTGACCCGGATCGTAAAGGGCGCGAGCGATGGGTTGGTGGACTGGTGGTGGCTACTGCTGACGGGGGTGGGCCTTGTCGTCGCGGGGACGATCGTGGCTCTTAACACGGCCGCGGGGCGGCGTTGGTGGCACGCGACGCAACTGCGGCTACCGGTGTTCGGCGAGTTGATCCGCAAACAGGCGATCGCGCGGCTGGCGATTGTGATGTCGATCCTTTTGCGTAGCGGAGTGGTCTTTGTGAGGGCGTTGCAGATTGCACAGCGGACCACGTCGAACTTGATTCTTCGGGAGGCATTGGCGCGCTGCGAGGCGGCAGTGGGCGCTGGCGCGGACTTAGCGAGCGCGCTGCGGGGAACGGCCGCGTTCCCGCCGATGGTGGTGAAAATCTTTTCGGTAGGGCAGGAATCGGGGCGTCTGGAAGACATGCTCGACCGGCTGGCGATCGACTATGACCGCCAGACCGCGACATTGACGACGCGCCTGACCGCGATCCTGGAGCCGACACTCATCCTTCTCATGGTGGTCATCGTTGGATTAGTTGCGTTTGCTACGGTGCTGCCCATGCTTGAGGCCGCAAACGCCTTTTGAACTATTTTCGGCGATCGGGAAATTCCTGAGATTTTTGTCCATCCGCGCTTTGGGGAGGCTGCGTATACATTCTCAAAAGCGTCATTCATCTCTTCGTTTTCTTCCGCTTAAGGAGTCTCCCATGTTGTCAGAGAATCTTGCCGAGGGCAAAAACCCCGTTCTTGATGCCTTGAAATCCAGCAGCCGGCGAAGGTTCCTGACAAGGAGCGGCTTCATGGCGGCGGCTCTGGCCGGGACGGCGATGCTTACGCCGGAAGCGGCCGAGGCAGCTTCGACGGCGACGCCGTTTATCAAGGCGTCGCACATCACCGACTCGGACGTGCTCAATTTCGCGCTGAATCTGGAATACCTCGAGGCCGAGTTTTATGTGCATGCCGCCTTCGGGCGAGCCTTGGCCGCCGGCGACACCACCGGTACTGGGACGCAGGGGACGGTACTGGGAGGCAGCCAGGTGACGTTCGCGGTCCCGGCGATCCAGCAGTATGCCCAGGAAATCGCCGCTGACGAAGAGGCTCACGTGAAGTTCCTTCGCAGCGCCCTGGGCAGAAATGCCGTGGCGGAACCGACGATCGACATCTCCACCGCGTTCACCACCGCCGCGGTTGCCGCGGGAATCATCACGCAGGGGCAGACGTTCGACCCCTATGCGAATGACGATAATTTCCTTCTGGCGGCCTTCATCTTTGAGGACGTTGGAGTGACCGCGTATCGCGGCGCGGCGACATTCCTCAAGAACCCGGCGGTTCTTTC
>JBBRIN010000172.1:0-7274 GCA_038221115.1 Tepidisphaerales bacterium | reverse complement strand
TGGTTGGGGCGATACGGGGGATTTCATCTTTGTTGTCGAGATCGAAGAGCCAATCATCGAGTCCGATGTCGCGCCACATGTATCCTTTGCTGGTCTGCTCGGCCCAGCGGCAAACGATGGCCGGGATGCCATTGCCGATGCACATAATCGGGCTGTGCATCTCGTTGCCGAAGAGGCCGGCGCTGCGGACATAAGTACTGAGGGCCTCGTCGGTAAGCCAATATTTTTCCCGCCAGACGACTTTCTTCCTTACGTCATCCGGGAGGGGGTCGACGAGCATTTCTTTGCCGACGGCCATCTGGCTCTGGTCCTCAGGGCAGACGAGCACCTTCATCGGGGTTTGGCGGGTGACCGTAATGATGGCCTCGCGCAATGCGGCGTGGTCGTGCTCCTTCATGGCCTCATTTCGCTGGTGCGTCTGCTCGTCGACCGCGGTCATGGGCGTGTTGCGGATCTTCCAGTACGGGGTCTTGCGCAGCCGCGGAATCGCGCAGAGAAACTTGCCATCCTCAAGGCCATTGTCCTTGAGGAAGGCGATGGCGGCCGCGTCGTTCCGCAGATCGACGGCAAAGGCCCCGTCGGGACAGAATTCCATGATGGGGCAGGTGACGCTATGCTCCTTTGCGAACTTCAGAGATACGCCGTCGCGGAAGAACGCAAAGCGCGCGTTGGTCAGCAGATCCCGTCCCTCGGCGTCGGTGCTGGAGAAGGTGATCCCGTAGATGCCGTAGGGCTTGCCCGTCTGTGCACGCCACTTGGCGACGTCCTTTTGGGCGACGAGGGAGGCACCGGAGCTATGGAGCAGAAAGTCGCAGTCGGCGAAGGCGGTTTTGATGGAATCGGCGCCTTGGAGAATGACAAGCTTGGGGAAGCGCTTCAGAAGCAGATCGGCGACCCCGTTATCGACCTTGCTGGGCCAGAGGCGGATTTCGGCTTCGGGGAGGTGATCTTCGAGGAGGCGAAGAACGCCGGGCGTGTGACCGATGTCACCGATGTTGACGGTCTGCCACGAGGAGCGGAGGAGGATGCGCGGGGGGCGGTGAGCAGATGCCCGCAGGCCGGGTACCAGCGAGGCCGCGATTGCGGCTTGAAGAAAGTGACGACGGTTGATGGTCATGCATGTCCTCGTGCCGATGGAGCAGCACTCTCTGATCATGAGCATTCTACCCGCTCAAATATCCATCGCACCGCTTTTCCGGTCGCGTTCTCGGTGCGGGTTGAAGCGATTGGGGTTAGAAGGGGGCCATCATGACACCGAACATTCCGCCAACGGTGCCCGTGGGGCCGATGCGACCAGCGCTTTCGGCGCAAGAGCTGGCGCAGCTGGGGGCGGCGGCGGTTGCAATGCGGCGGTTGCGGCGAGCGGCGTCAGTAGCGCGCTTCGACGGGTGGACGATCGGCATCTTCGCGTTCCTTACTTTTCTGTGCGGAATGACGGACGCGGTAAACATCGTGCTGGCAATCGCGATGGGGACGGTCGCAGCGGTCGAGCTGCGCGGGGCGGCCGGGCTGACGCGACTCGAGCCGCGAGCGGCGCGGATGCTGGGATTCAACCAGTTGGCGTTGGGAACGGTCCTGCTCGTGTATGGGGGATGGCGGCTTGTGGTGGTTGCGCGCGGAGGAGTCGCAGAGCTTCTTGGCGAGTGGGTGGCGCCCGTGGAGGAGTTGGTTGGATGTGCGGAGATGCACAGACTCGCGCGAAACTTTGCATATCTGCTGTACAGTTCGCTGTGCCTGATTGCGATATTGGGACAGGGAGGGATGGCGCTGTATTACTTTTCGCGGGCGAAGGTCGTCGAGGCGTATCTGACGGCGACGCCGGAGTGGGTGCTCGAGATGCAGAGGGCAGGAGTGACGGTGTAATCGCGACCTTCTGAACCTGGAATGCCAGAGGATCAGCGTAGAGACATCATTCCCCAGATAAGTGCAGCCGCGGCGATGAAGAAGACGCCGAAGCGGCCGAAGTCGCAAAGGCAGGGCTTGCCGATATGGGACGCGGGCAGCCGGAAGCTCATGGCAATCCTTCAAGTTGGCGACATCAATCGACGGAAAATCTTGAAGCAATCGTTGAGCCAATGCCGCTGGCGGCTCAGGGGGAGGGGAGAGGATCAGCCGGTGCGACAGGATGTGATGGCTCAGGGGAATAACGAGCGGGCCCAGTGGATGTCCTCGCGGATGAGACGATTGACGGATTTCTCGTCTCCGTACTCCGCGGAGAGGGTGATCACGCCGCGGTAGTTGCGCTTCTTGAGAAGGGCGCTGACGAGTGGCCAATTGGCCAGGCCGAAGCGGCCGCCGGTCCAATAGGGCTGCCATTTCTGGTATTCGGCTTCGGGCGGGGTGGTCGCGCGCCAGATGACGTTCTTGTAGTTCACCATGGCCAGATGCGGCCAGATGATGTCGAGAGCCAGCTCTGGGCTTTCGCCCTGGAGCGCGCAGTGGGCGCAATCCCACACTGCGGCGACGTGTTTCCTATCGTACTTCGCGACCAGCGCGCGAAGGCCGGCGGCGCTGCTGGCCAGGAACGGGCCACTGTGGTTTTGAATGCCGAGCGTGACTTTATACTTGTCGAGCAAGGGGACGAGGGCGTCGAACTCCCTTTGGGCGCGAGCTTCGGAGGCGGTGTAGCCGTCGGGGGTGGCGCGGGCCATGGTGCGGAGGAGCGGGATGCCGTTCTCGGCGGCCGCGGTGATCGCGGGCTCGTCAGGCTCGACGGCGAGGCTGGTGATCCGCATGCCGTTATCGGCGAACACTTTCACCGCCTGTGGCAAACCTTTGGCGATGCGCGCCGGATCGACCTGGTAGCCGGGGCGGACCGTCAACTCGACGGCGTCGAAACCCATGTCGTGGAAAATCGCGCAAAGCTCCTCGAGCGACTGTGTTTTCCACGGCTTCGTGAACACGGCGAAAGTAAGATCGGTGTCCGGCATTGAATCGATTGTAACGCAGGGAGGCTATTTCACCTTCGCCAGGATCTGCCGCATCTCGGCGGCGTCGAAGGCGCGCTGGGTATGCGTGCGGACGTTGCCGAGCTTGGCGAGTTTGGCCATGGCGGCGATGGCGGTAATCTCGTCAGGGGCTTCGTGAATGATCATGCCGTCATGCTCGCCAACGAGCCAGAAGAACTGTGCGACACGAATGCCGGATTTGTCGGCGTTCTTGGCAAAGGCCTCGGCGCGATCGACGGTGTCGGCGAGTTTAGCGATACCTTGATCCGTCCAGTTCCAGAGGGTGACGAATCTGACCATGGCTAGCTCCCTGGCGCGCGGGCGGTGGGCTCGCGAGCCTGTGTGAATTGCCCCCGATGCGAGAATATACCGCGCCAAGGTTTACCGCGCAGCGCGGAGATGCCGCGAGTGCCGGGCATCCGGTGATGACCCGTGTCTGGGTAAATAAGACGGCGGTGGGAGTGCTACTGATGCCGGCAGCGGGTCTTATGAAATGGGCCATACAGGGCTCGAACCTGTGACCTCAGGTGTGTGATACCTGCGCTCTAGCCAACTGAGCTAATGGCCCGATTTGGGGTAGGAGAGACTGTACATTCGGGAGGGAAGAAATCAAGGTGGTCGCTGGGCGCCGCGACGGGCTTAAAATGTGTGCCGGAGCCGCGCGATTGTGGAGCAAAATGACGCGGGGAACAGCCTACGAACGCTCGTGGTTCGCCCTTGGTGGAGAGTTTAGTGGTTGAGCATAAGATATTGTTTGACAGTGCTTTGCATTCTAGATGAAAATCTTTGGGCGGCCGGGAGTCTTGATTGACACCCCATTAGGGCAGCGGTATAGTCTGCGGAGTTGAATGCCGATGGCGAGTGCAGGAAACGGGGCGGATCGGCGTGCGAATTTACAACATGATCTAGCGGCTGTTTACAGCCGTGGCGCACTTCCCGAGGCGATTGGAGCCATGCCTCGGGAAGTTTTTTTTTAGGTCCGGCCGGAGAGGTCGCCATCGCTTCATGACAAACCGGCGCGGACGGCTACAATCGGCGGTAATGGCTGGCACTTCCGGGTCGGGTCCCTCTCTGAGTTCTAAATCTGGCATGGCGCGGCGCGGGCAGTTTTTCGCACGCGTGTCGCAGAACGTCTCGTTATGTCGCGAGCACTATCGGCTGGTGGTGAGACTGGATTGGTTTTCGAAAACGGAGCCAGGGGTTTTTGTTCAGGTGGAGTGCCGGTCGGCGGAGGCGAATGAGAGCCCGGAGGGGGAGATCGAGTGGTGTGAGGGAACACGGCTGGCGGGGAAGGAAATGGCGGGGCCGCTGGCGATGTTGCGCCGGCCGTTTTCACTTGCGGGCCGGCGGGATGGGGCAGGGTTTGTAGAGCTGGAATTGATCCACCGGGTAGTGGGGGTCGGGACCGATTGGATGGCGCGGCTGAAGGTGGGGGACGGCGTGAGCATCCTCGGACCGTTGGGAAATCGGTTCACGCTGCCAGAGAAGCGTGGCGTGGCGCTGATGGTGGGCGGGGGCGTCGGGATTCCGCCGATGCTTTACCTGGCGTCGAGACTGGCGGCGACGAAGGGAGTGGCGTTTTGTGGGGCGCTGTCGAGGGATCTGCTGCCGTTGACCATTTCAGACCGTCCCCCCCTGCCATCGGTGGACTCGGCGGATCCGTTGATGAACATACACGAGTTCGCGCGGCATGGGGTCGGCGCGGTGATTAGCACGGATGATGGATCGTACGGCTTTCGCGGCTTCGTCACGCAGGCATTGGAACGCTACCTGGATCGCGACCTGACGGATAAGGCTCAACGGGCGCGGGCGATCGTGTATACGTGCGGCCCTGAACCGATGATGAAGCGGGTCGCAGACATCGCGGCAGCGCGGGGGATCGAGTGCCAGGTGGCGGTGGAACGCGCGATGGCGTGCGGGATGGGGACCTGCCAAAGCTGCTGTATTCGATTGAGGCGAGACCCCAAGCGGGATGGGAAGGCGTTTGAAGGTAAGGACTGGATCTATAAGCTGGCGTGTACGGAAGGGCCGGTGTTTAAGGGGGCTGATTTACTTTGGTGATTGTTTGGGAAGCGGGGACAAAGGACAACCCATGACGACGATCGGGATGCATTACGAGGTGGTGCCGGGAAAGGAAGACGAATTCGAGCGCGGTTTCGTGGGGGTGATCGAGCATCTCAAAACCGTGGCGGGGCATGTGTCCTCGCATATGTACGAGGATGTGCAGAGCGTGGGGTCATATGTCATTCTGAGCGAGTGGTCGTCAAAGGAAGCCTTTACGGCGTTCATTCAGAGCGATGCGTTTAAGCAGGTGACGGCTTGGGGCAAGGCAGAGGTGTTGAGGGGAAGGCCGCGGCATAAGGTGTATACGAATGATTGAGGGGAGCTTTAATCATCACGTTTAGGTGGCGAGACCGGCTAAACAATTGGGTGTCTAGCTTGGCGGGAACTGGGTGAGAACGCCGGTCCACATTTTTTCTACCTCGCCGACAAGTTTGGTGAAGGCATCGGTTTCGGTTTGGCGGCGCGATTCGTCGATGGTGTCGGTGCTTCCCCATGCGCCCATGAGCTTGGAAGATCGGCTGGAGGCTTCGGCGACGCCGTAGACGTAGCCGTTGCGCGTATCCAAGAGCACTGCAGAGGCAGTCGAGACGATATTGGCCTTTTGATTGGGGGAGAGGCCGAGGGTGACCACGGTAAGGGGGACGGCGAGGTCGTTCTTGGTAAAGCTGGTGTCGAGCGTGTAGACGAGAAGCATGTCAGCGTGGAGTTGAGCGGCGGCCTGGCGGAGTTCCTTGTCGCTGTTCAACGTGGCGGGGAGAAGCATGCGGCTGATGGGGGCGACGCCATGCACTTTGGGTAGCTTCGCCAGGCGATCGACGGCGGAATCGGGCTCGACGTCGCGGGTGGTAACGATGCTGTAACGGCCCGTGCCCCAGCCTTGGGCGGTTTGCGAGTGATAGTCAGGGGCCTGGAGACGGGCGACCGCGATGCCGGTCGGAAGTTGGGCGAGGGGACGCTTCGCGAAGGAGTCGGTGATACCGGCCTCGGTTTGGTTGGCGCGGATCTCCGGTGTGACACCGACGGCGGCGAGATCGGCGGGGCGGCCGGGGGTTGCGTATTGGGCGCAGCCGGTAGTGATTGCTAAAACTGTGGCGGCGAGGGAGAAAAAGGGTCGCATGGGGACTCCTGATTGCGGATTTCAGATTTGAAATTGCGGATTTGAGATTGGCGTCAGGGTTTTTCGGTAACGGAGGTGTCGTAGCGAACGCCTTCGGGGACGGGGACGGCGATCGAAGTGCCGTGATCGCCGGAGGTTTTGGCGGTGGCATCGACGGCGACGAAGGCGGTGAAGCTTGACAGAAGCCCGTGGTCGAGGGCGACCTGTTTGATCTGTTGGGGCAGATCGGCGATGGCTTCATATGCGGAACGGTCGGCGAGGTCGGCGATCTTCATGCGCGCCCAGACGGAGGAGATGCCGGGGTGGTCGGTAGCGCCTTCGGCGAAGTTTACGGCGACGGGGATCTCACGTTTCTCGCCGGCGATGGTGCCTTTGATGTGAATCTGGGACGCGTCTGCGACGCCACCGCTAGTGAAGCGACCGGTGACGGTGACGGGCCGGCCCACATAGAGGTCGGGCAGGTGTTGGGGGTAAACGTCGGTGACCTGGAGGTTGCCGAAGTCGAGCGAGAGGTCGGTCATAGCAGGGTGGCTGATTCGCGAGAGGAAGGTGGCCATGACTTCGGATGCATCATCGCGCGGCCCGAGATAGGCGGCGGCGCCGTTGCCGAGCTTGGCCATGTGTTCGAGGAGATAACGGTTGGTGGAGGAACCGGAACCGAAGGAGAAAATGCGGGAGGGGCCAAGGTCGGTGTGAAGTTCGATCAGTGCCTCCGACTCATTGCCGATAAAGCCGTCGGTTAGGAACGTGACGTAGCGAAGACGGCTCTGGTCGTGGGGGAAGAGCAGTGAGGCGCGCAGGCCGTCGACAAGCATGGTGCCTTCGCGGGCGTCGAGGGCGTCAATCCATGGGATGGCTTGGGCGACATGGTCGCGGTCGGCGGGCATGGGCTGGGGGAACAGCTTGAGCGCGGTGTCGCCGAAGCGGATAACCTGGAAGGTGTCCTCGGGGGCGAGGTGCGTGATGGCGTATTTGACGGCGGCTTTTTCCTGGGCGAGCGGAATGCCGGATTGTGAGCCGGAGACGTCGATGGTGAAGACCATCTCCAGCGGCTTGCGCGGGAGGTCGCGCATCGTCTCGGGAGGGACGAGCATCAGGGTGAACCAGCCGGCGGATTTATCCTTGGCATCGCGCTGGACCATGAC
>JBBRIN010000171.1:0-7292 GCA_038221115.1 Tepidisphaerales bacterium | reverse complement strand
ATGGCCGCGGCGCGCGCCACGGCCAATTCGGTGTCGTCGCCTTCCGACCCAAACGCCGCCGAAGAGCACAATGCGATACCGCAAATGAACTGCACGCACAACAATATATGGAATCGGGTCATCGGCAACGTGCTGTCGCCGAAGCGACGAAAACCAGCCCTGACATCACTACGTCATGTGGCACCGGGTGTTTAAGGTAGACCGTTCGGTTTTCGCCCATGCAACGTCCCTTCCCGACCCCGAAAAACGACGCCCATAACCATCGAAACCACCAAACGTTACAAACAACACAAGATTACGATAAAATCACTCAAAAAACGTTGCATTTCGTTGCAAAACGTTGCATCCTCCTGCGCGCGAAGGCTTGACGGTTCGACCGCCGGTGTGGCGAAGTGTCGCAAGCGCTGTTGGGACACCCCTTTGGGCTTGCAGGGCAGGGGGGGAAGCCGTAGATTCGTTCCGAACGCCGCTGATCATCTCAACCGCTTTTCTTTCCCCGGCGGCTGGCGCGAGAGACTTACGACATGGCCGAAACGCATACCATTGTAACGAAGGTGTGGATCGCCCCGGGCTGCATCGTTTGCGATGCCTGCGAGAATGACTGCCCCGAGGTCTTCGACGTCACCGAGACCACCTGCCTGATTCGCCCGCCGGCGATGAACGCCGAGTTTTTGAAGCCGCTGACGCCGTCGATTCAGGTGGCAGCCGAGGGGTGCCCCGTTGACGTCATTAAGTTCGATACAAAGGAAGTAGAAGGCCCCGCACCTTGGGCAAACCTTCCCGCCGGGGCGCCGGCAGCGCCGGTGGGTTCTCACGCCGCCGCCCCCGTGGCGGCGAAAGCCGCCGCGCCCATGGCCCCGGCGGATCCGAAGTGGCAGGCGTGGCTGTCGAATAGCCAGATCAGCCCATCCCTCTCGGCTGGCCTGGCTTCAACGATTCGGCGCAGCCCCGAGATCAACCAGGCCCAGGAGACGATTCGGGCGGTCAATTTGCCGGACGATGCCCCGCCCGACCAGCGGATGGCGCTGCTGGCCGTGGGCGGCGCCTATACCCCCGCCGCGACGCTCGGCGACCGAATCCGCAATGCCACCAAGCGCGCCGCGGCCGCAACCAAGGTCACGCGGCGCAAGATGGACCTGGCGCTTGCGACCGGCTGGGCAGTGTTCGCCGGCTGCTCGGCGGCCTTCGGGATCATGTTCCAGGACTTCTTCGGCCCCAAGGTGCTGAAGGAGCCCAAAAAGGTCTACCGCGTCGGCAAGCTCGAGGATTTTGGAAACCAGAACACCGTCTACGACTTCAAGCCCAACGGCTTTTGGATCGTGAACCTCCAGCCCGAAGAAAACAAGCTCATTGCTTTGAGCATCATCTGCACGCACTTGGGTTGCATTCCGGCATGGCTTCAGGGGGACCAGAAGTTCAAGTGCCCGTGCCACGGAAGCGGGTACTACATCAACGGTGTGAACTTCGAGGGGCCCACCCCGCGGCCATTGGAGCGGTTTATGATCGGCAAGGATTCGGAAGGGTTTGTGGTAGTGGATGAGTCGAAGGTCTTTCGGTCGGAGCTGGGGGAGTGGGATCAAAGCGAGAGCTTCATCGGGCTGGGTTGAACAAGAGGAGTGAATCGAATGTCCCTCGTCTCCGGACCGCTGAACTGGGTTCGCAACTCGCAGCTGTGGAATTCCATTTTTCGCCATGGCGTGCCGCGCGACCGGCGAACGCGGGTGATGGCGGTCATGTCGAACGTGTTCCTGCACCTGCACCCGGTGGCCGTGCGCAAGTCGGGGATTCGGTTGTCGTTCACGTGGTGCATGGGCGGGCTGACGTTTTTCCTGTACCTTGCGGAAGTGGTCAGCGGCGTGCTGCTGATGTTCTACTACCGGCCGACGGTGGAGTATGCGTATCAGGACATTCAGGATTTGCGGTCGCACGTCACGCTGGGGTTGTTGCGGGAAATTCATCGGTGGGGCGCCCATGCGATGATCATTTCGATCTGGCTGCACATGTTGCGGGTGTTTTTGACGGGGTCGTATAAGCCGCCGCGCGAGTTCAACTGGATGGTGGGCGTGATCCTGCTGGTGCTGACGCTGCTGCTGTCGTTCACGGGGTATCTGTTGCCGTGGGACCAACTGGCGATCTGGGCCATCACTGTCGGTTCGAACATGGCCAAGGCCACGCCCTTCGTCGGTAAGGAGGGGCCGTTCGCGAAGCTGATGATGTTCCCGGGACAGGACGTCCCGATGATTCACGCCGGATCAGATGCGCGTTTCTTCCTGCTGGCCGGAACATTTGTCGGCCCCAACGCGCTGCTGCGATTCTACGTCCTGCACTGCGTGTTCATTCCGGTGATCGTGACAGTGCTGATCGCGATCCACTTCTGGCGCATTCGCAAGGACGGCGGGATCAGCGGACCGTTATGATCCTGAAACGTGAATCGTGAAGCTTGACGCGGGCGATCCCGATCTTCTCAAGTTTTACGTTCCACGTTTCAAGTTCTGTGTTCCACCGTCCAAATGTGATACTCCAAATCCATGACCCTCCCCCCATCCATCCTCGGCGGCTTCTGGGCATCGTTTGAGAACGCGGTCAACCTTCTCACGAGCCCGTCGCTGTTTGTGTCGCTGGCGACGATCGTCTTCCTGTTGCTGATCGTGCTCTACAAGACGTGGACGAAGCCGCCGCTCGCGACGTTTCTGCTGATCGCGTTCTGCGCCTTTTACTTTGGCTCGATGGCGAATGCGGACTATCGCAAGACGGTGACCAAGCCGGACAACGTGCCGATCACGATCATGGTGCTCAGCGTGATGGTGTGCATTTGGGTCGCCTTCCGCCGGGCGGCGCTGAACGACGCGCGAATCGCCGCCGGGTTGCCGCATCTGGAAGAGGAGAAAGACGACAAGGTGCTCGTGTGGCCGGACCTGGTGTACACGGAGCTGATCTGCCTGATCCTGGCGACGGCGGCACTGACGGTGTGGGCGATCATCGCCAAGGCGCCGCTGGAGCAGCCGGCCTCGCCCGCGTATGCGCCGAACCCGGCGAAAGCGCCCTGGTACTTCCTGGGATTGCAGGAAATGCTGGTTTACTTCGACCCCTGGATGGCGGGCGTCGTCTACCCGGGGCTGATCATCGTGGGGCTGATGGCGATCCCGTTCATCGATACCAACCCCAAGGGGAATGGGTACTACACAGTTCGCGAGCGGCCCTTCGCCATCGCGACCTTCTTGTTTGGCTTCCTGATCCTATGGGTCGTGCTGATCTTCTTCGGCACGTTCTTGCGCGGGCCAAACTGGTCATTCTTCGGGCTCTATCAGGCATGGGACCCGCATAAGCAGGAGGCGCTGAATAATATCGACGTGAGCAACGTATGGTGGACCGTGCTGCTGCATCGAGCGCGGCCAAATCCCGCCGACAACCCGAACCTTCCAGTGTGGATGATGGCGGTCTACCGCGAGTGGTTCGGGATCGTGCTGGTGCTCGCGTACTTCCTGCTGACGCCGGCGCTGCTGCGGGCGACGGTCTTTCGGCGGATGTACGAAAACATGGGCGGCATCCGTTACGGCATCATGGTGATGCTGCTCCTGTTCATGGCGCTGATGCCGATCAAGATGGTGCTGCGATGGCTGTTTAACATGAAGTATTTCATCTATCTGCCGGAGTTCAACGCGAATCTTTGAGGAGCGAAAAGCAACTAAACATCCTCGCGACGCGCGAAGCGCGCAAATTGGTGCCCACGCTCCTCAAAATTTGAAAACTGGTCGTAGCTTGCGCAACCGGTGCTCAGCAGCACCACATCGCCGGGCTTCGCCTCGCGCCGGGCCATCCCCACGGCGGTTTTCAGATCGCCGCACCGGAAAACCTCGGTGGCCCGCTCGCCGCTGTCTTCCAGCATCTTCGCAATGACATCCCCGGTTTTTCCAATGCACAGAACTGCTTTGGCGCGCTCGATCAGCGCGACGCACATGGCGGTGAAAGGGAGTCCCTTGTCGTAGCCGCCGACGATTTGCAGCACTTTTCTGATTGGAAACGCGTAAAGTGCGGCGATGGCTGCCTCCGGGATCGTGGCGATCGAGTCGTCGTAGTATTTGACCCCGTTTTCCTCGTGCACGAGGGCGAGGCGATGGGCAAGGCCGCTGAACGTTCGCAGCGCCGCCTGCGCCTCATCCCATGTGATGCCAAGCACGTTCGCAGCCGCAAACGCAGCTTGTGCGTTGATTTGGTTGTGTTCGCCGGGAATCCCGAGCTCAAATCGTTGCCGCCCGCTAACGCCGAACCACACGACGCGCCCGGCGGTCTTTAGTTGGCGCGACGCGTTGCAGTTTTCGTTCAGGACGGCAACGTCGTCGGGACGTTGGAAGGCGACCACCATCCCCTTGGCCTCCAGATATGCCTGCTGCGATCCATGCCAATCGAGGTGATCGGCCGACAGCATCGTGATGACCCCAATGTGGGGCGACCACTGCAATTTGCTGAGGTAGTGCAGCATGAAGCTCGACAGCTCCAGCACAACGATCTCCTTCTTGCCGATTCGCCCGAGCTCCGCGAGCAGTGAGCCGCCGATGTTGCCGCCAACGAAGGTGGCGAATCTCGCGCGGAGCATCGTGCCGAGCATCGCCGTGGTCGTTGATTTTCCCTTGGTGCCAGTGACACCGATGATGGTGGCTGGGCAGCGCTCGATGAAGAGGGAGATCTCCGTGGTGATGGGTACGCCCGCCGCCGTTGCGGCTGCGAGATAAGCGTTCCCGGGCGGGATGGCGGGCGACGCCACGATGAGATCGGCCGTCGCAAAATCGGCTTCGCGGTGTTCCCCCATGCGCCATTCGAGCGGGACGTCTTCCAGGTGCTTGACCGAATCCGCCAGCTTCTCGGCCGGGGCCTGGTCGGTGACCAGCACGCGCGCGCCTTGCTCGGCCAGCCAGCGCGCGGCAGCGATGTTTCCGCCGAACTTGCCCAGGCCGGCGACCACCACGCGCTTGTTGCGAAGATCATCCATGATCGCGACGCCAGTTAGACGACTTGTTTCAGATCCTGCTTCATGTCGATGACTGCGCGCTCGACGCACTTCTGCCAATCGCCGGCGATGTCGGCATATTTCTTGTCGCGTTGAGCGTAGAGGATGCTGCGGCTCGCGGAGACCAGCGCGCCCGTGCCGTTCTTAAACGCGGCGCGGGTCATTTCAGCCGTGGCGCCTTGTGCGCCGTAACCGGGGAGCAGAAAGAAAGACTGCGGCATGAGCTTGCGGATGGACTGCATCGTGTGGGTCTGGGTCGCGCCGACGACCGCGCCGATGCTGCTCCAGCCGCGGTTGCCAACGAGGGCCGGGTCGGCGGCGATGGCGGCCACCCGCTCGGCGAGCATCTCGGACCAGGTGCGGCCATCTTCGAGCTTGACATCCTGAAGATCGGCTGAGCCGGGGTTGCTCGTGCGCACCAACACGAAGAGGCCTTTACCGTAATCTTTCGCCGTCTTGATGAACGGCTCCAACGTGTCGATGCCCAGCATGGGGTTCACGGTGATCGCGTCCGGCATGCGGATGTCATCGTGTTCATCAAACGGCGGCTCGGCGAGATGCGCAGCGGCATAGGCCGACGCGGTGGAGCCGATGTCGCCGCGCTTGACGTCACCGATGACCAGCAGGTCCAAGTCGGCGGCTTCCTGGAGGAGGCTGTAATACGCCTCGACGCCTTCCCACAAATATTTCTCAAAATAGGCCGACTGGAATTTCACGCACGGAACATGCGGGGCGACGGTGCGCAGGACAGCGGTAGTGAACGCGAAGATCGCGTCGATGGCGGCTTCGGCATCGTTGGCGTTTCGCTTCGCAGGATCGCCGCTGATTGCGTCGGGCAACATCTCGAAGATCGGGTCGATGCCTACGCAGATCGGCGAACCCTTCGCTTCAATCGCTTCTATCAATCGGTCGCTGAACAGATCGGACATGCACGCTCCGGGGTACAAATGACTTGAAGGGCTTTTCGATTCCTCGCGCGGCGCATCGTAACGGATCGGCGGCCGCGCGGCGACGCAGTGGGGAGCTGGTGGAAGGACGGATTGGCGAGCCGAAATGCAGTCTGAAGTTTAATCTTCGTCGTCCTGAGCTGGTTCGACCAGGACCTGGCGCATCAGATTCACTTCGCCACCCTCGGCTTGGATGGCGTCGCGAATGAGCGTATGGGGCTCGTCCACGAGGGACAATAGCAGAAAGCGCGTGGAGATCTTTTCTTGTCGTAGTGCCTGCGCTTTGACGATGGCGCCGTTGATGATGCGCTGTGCCTTGGGGGAGAGGGGGAGTTCCCCGGTGATGACCGGCACATCGGTTCCCACGGGCAGCCCGCGCGCGACTGAGGCTTTGAGGTTAGCCGGATCCATGTGCAGGTGGCGGAAGATCGCCTCGGCCTCGCAGTCGTGGCAGCGGAGGACGGCGAGAAACAGGTGCTCGGTGCCGACGAATTCCTGGCGGCGGTCGCGCGCTTCCTGCTGGGCGAAGCTCATGACCTGCCGCAATGTCCGCGTGAAGCCTTCTCGCATGGCGGCCTGCTCCTTCCCGTGCGCAATTGTCCCAGTATGCCGAGGCATAATACTGGCTTGTGCGGCCCGGGTCGATTTTGCCCCGACTTATCGACTGTTTTCATTGTGCGGCGGCCGGAGAAGACGGCGCGCGGCCTGTCATTCACTTGCCCGCACTGGTCACTGTCCGGTAGAACCGCAACCATGAAATACCGCACGTTCGGCCGTCTGGGTTGGCAGATATCGGAAATCGGCTTCGGAGCCTGGGCGATTGGAGGTTCGTGGGGGTCGCAGAGCGATGACGACTCGATCGAGGCGCTTCGACGGGCGATCGAGCTGGGTTGCAACTTCATTGATACCGCTCAAGTTTACGGCGATGGGCGCAGCGAACGGGTCATCTCGCAGGTGCTCGCGGACTACTCGGGTCGCGAGATATACGTTGCGACGAAGATCCCACCGACCGCCGAGGGGGATTGGCCGCCGAGCCCTTATGACGCCATAGAGGATCGATACCCCGAAAAATATCTGCGCGATCGCGTGGAGCGCAGCCTTCGCGATCTTCGGACCGATGTTCTGGACGTCGTTCAACTGCACACCTGGACCCGCGCGTGGAACGCGAACCCGACGGCGCTGGATGTGTTGAAGACGCTGAAGAAGGAAGGCAAGTTGCGCGCGATTGGGATCAGCACGCCGGAGCACGATCAGAATTCACTGATCGGGCTGATGCGCGATGATTGGCTCGACACGGTGCAGGTCATCTACAACATTTTCGATCAGGAGCCGCAAGCGGA
>JBBRIN010000170.1:0-7304 GCA_038221115.1 Tepidisphaerales bacterium | reverse complement strand
GCCGTCGTCGAGGGATATACCGACGTCATCATGGCCCATCAGTTCGGCGTCACCAACGTCGTCTCCATCCTCGGCACCGGCATGACCGAAGGCCACGTCAGCATTCTCCGCCGCTTCGCCAAAAAAATTGTCCTCCTTTTCGACGCCGACACCGCCGGCGACAAGGCCGCCGACCGCGTCGTGGAACTCTATCTCCACCAGCCCGTCGAAATAAAAATCGCCTCGATGCCGGAAGGAATGGATCCAGACGAATTATTATTGGACCGTGGCGCCGAAGGGTTTGAGGCGGTGCTCGCCGGCGCCACCGATGTCCTGACTTATAAATGGCGCGCCCTCAGCCAGGAATTCGCCACCAGCGCCGATGACATGACCGGCCAGCAAAAGGCCATAGAACGTTATCTTGAGCTGTTGGCAGGGGCTCGGGGGACCGGCACCGTGGACGCCCTTCGCTGGGGCCAGTCGCTCGCCCGGGTTAGCCGGCTGACCGACATCCCCATCGACGAACTGAACCGCAGGTTCAAAAAGACCCGAACCCCGCGCCCCGCTCCGACGAATACTGGAACGGCTCAAGTTTCCAGCGCTGCTGAGCCGAATGTTACAGGACACACACAAGCACCAAACCTTCCCCTAACCGCAGGAAGCAAAGCCGAGCGGTGGATACTGGGCATACTATTGATGGAGCCCCACCGCTGGCTCGACGTGCAAATGAAGGTGCATGTGGAAGATTTTTCGGAGGGCCCGCACCGGCGAATTGCTGAGGTATACTGGAACCATCAACGCCATGAGGGCGAAACGGTATTTAACGCGTTCCTGACCGTATTAGCCGCCGAATCCGGCGACCCGTCGCTGACGGAATTGGCCGTCCAACTCGTCGACGAGGTCGAGGGGTTGTCCGAAGAAGGCGCCCCCGACAGCGGTGACGCCATTGATGAACGCGAATCAATGCTCGACCAGACGCTCGACGGTGCGATCAGTTATCTGACGCAGGCGAAGCGCGTTCGCGAGCAACAAAAACTCTACGCCACGTTGCAGCGTACCAGCGAGGAGCGACTCTCTGAGCAGGACGAACTGTCGGTGTTTGAAGAGTTGGTGAAAAAAAACCAAGCGACGAATCTGCGGCGGCTTGGCCCCGTGAAGCGCAACAAGTAGTGCGTGCTTCACATCGGCTTCTTTGAGCGCCGGGTTCAGCGTCGGGTCATAGTGACGGCAGGTGAGCGATCTACGCGCAACGGCGCGCATCGCAATTCCGATCCGTCCGAAGTGTTGTTTCGAGTCTGGCGGCAGTCGGCGCCTTCGTTACAGGGATCGGGAATGCCCCCGAGATCCTTGGCCCAGGGCGGGGTGACTGTCCGCGTGTTGCCGGGATAGGTGAACAGAATGTCTTCGAGTATTGAAAGTCCGTTAATTGGCAGTGGCTCACCGGAAGAAGTCGTCATCCGCGTGAACATCCTGATCGACATGGGGAAGTCGCGCGGCTACCTCACGTACGAAGAGCTCAATCACAAGCTGCCCGACGAAGTCGTCAGCCCTGATAAGCTCGACTCGCTGCTCATGATGATCGACGAGATGGGCATCCGCCTCATCGACGAGTCGGACATCGCCGAGTTCACCGCGAGCCAGCAAACCAAAGCCGTCAAAGCCGCCGGCGTCAAGGGCGTCAAGGCCGTCCTCAAGAAGGGCGAAAAGCTCGCCAAGGCGCAGCCCGCCAACGCGCTGCCCCCCGAGCTGGCCGACGGCGCCCCAATCGAAGAAATCGACCTGAACCTCGATGCCGAGCTCGCCGAGGCTTCCACCAAGCGCATCGACGATCCGGTGCGCATGTATCTCACCCAAATGGGCGAGATCCCCCTGCTCACTCGCGAGCAGGAGATCGAGCTCGCTAAGAAGATCGAAATCACCCGCAAGATTTTCCGCAGCAAGGTCCTCGAGAGCGACTACTGCCTCCAGGCCGCGGTCGAGATCCTTCAGCAGGTCGATGACGGCGACCTCCCGTTCGACCGGACGATGAAGATCAGCACCGCTGAGGATCAAGCCGACAAGGGCACGATCGGCCAGCGCATCCCGCTGAATCTCGGCTCCGTCCGCCAGATGCTCCAGCGCAACCGCGACGACTGGGACGGCCTCCGGGGCGCCAAAAAGGAGCAGCAGGACGACCTGCACATGGACATCCGCCGCCGACGCCGCCGCGCCGTCAAGCTGCTGGAAGAACTCTCCCTGCGCACCAGCAAGGTGACGCCCCTCATGAAGAAGCTCTCGAGCATCTCCACCAAGATGGTCGAGCTCGAGCAGCGCATCGAAGAACTGAATAAGGTCAAAGACCCCGGCGAAGACCTCGAAGTCTGCCGCGAAGAGCTCGCCGGCCTCGAAGACCTCGTCCTGGAAGGCGCCGACAGCCTCCACAAGCGCGTCGTCCAGATTCGCAAGATCTACAACCGCTACGAAGACGCCAAGCGCAAACTCTCCGGCGGCAACCTCCGCCTCGTCGTCTCCATCGCCAAAAAGTACCGCAACCGCGGCCTCTCCTTCCTCGACATCATCCAGGAGGGCAACACCGGGTTGATGCGCGCCGTCGACAAGTACGAATACCGCCGCGGCTACAAGTTCAGCACTTACGCCACCTGGTGGATTCGCCAGGCCATCACCCGCGCCATCGCCGATCACGCCCGGACCATCCGCATCCCGGTCCACATGATCGAGACCATGAGCAAGCTGCGCAACATCAGCAAGCAGCTCATGCAGGAAGTCGGCCGCGAGCCCACGATCGAAGAGATCGCCAAGCGCGCCAAGATGACCGTCAGCGAAACGCGCCGCGTTCTCAAGATCAGCCGCCACCCCATCTCCCTCGACCGCCCCGTCGGCGAGTCCGAAGACTCCTACTTCGGCGACTTCATCGAAGACGAAAAGGCCGAAAACCCGGTGGAATCCGCCACCCAGGAAATGCTCAAGGACAAAATCGAGCAGGTCCTCAAAACCCTCACCTACCGCGAGCGAGAGATCATCAAGCTCCGCTACGGCATCGGCGACGGCTACACCTACACCCTCGAAGAAGTCGGCCGCATCTTCAAGGTCACCCGCGAACGCGTCCGCCAGGTCGAAGCCAAAGCCATCCGCAAACTCCAGCACCCAGTAAGGGCCCGCAAGCTAGAAGGCTTCCTCCCCGGCGGAGTCGGACACTAATTCGACTCATTTTAGTTAAGAACCCCGGCATGGTCACCTCCGGTGACCATGCTTCTTTTTATGCCCCTCATACCGCGCATACGGCACCCCCTCCAAAAACGCGCCCAACTCCATCGCGCGCGGAATCGCCCGCTCAAGCGCCACGTTCAAACGAGTGTCAGGGTACTCCCGCCACTCCCGGACCATCCCCGCCCGCACCGCTTGAAGCAGCGTGTACCGATACGCCCGCGCCGCCTGAAGCACGTCTCGAATACATCCATCGAAGTAATCCTTGTTCCCCTTATGTCGCCAAAACGGAACGTGCCGAATCTCCGTCGCCTTCATCGCGAGCCACGCTACCGACCCGTGAAGTTTGCGCATCATCTCCCCGAGTTCCTCACCCGTCTTTAGATAGCCCAGGGTGTGGATTACGTCGTTTCGGGTATGAAGCGATGCCCATGAGCCGGTCGCAGATTTCCTGCAATCCGATCCAACATCGGCATCCGAAAAGCGTTGATAGGGACAGAGCGGTGTGTTATGGCGCCGGGGCCATGGCGTTGTGCCGCTCGAAGCACAAAAGGGTACTTCGACAGAGGACTTGCCATGATGCGTCGGCTCCCCAACTACAATCCTGCGGAACATATGCCTCGCCTTGCGGACCTGTTCATGACCCGCCGCGAGGCATTGAAGCGGACCGGCATGAGCATGGGCGCCCTGGGCCTCGCCACCCTCCTTGGCGAATCCATGCTCACCTCCAGCGCGCGGGCCGTCACGGCCGGCGCGGGCGCCGCTGCGGTGCTGCCTCCCTTATCCCCCAAAGCAGCGCACTTTGCCGCCAAGGCCAAGCACGTCATTCATATCTTTGCCGCGGGCGGACCCTCGCACGTTGATACCTTTGATCCCAAGCCGGCCCTGGCCAAGCACGACGGCCAAATCCTTCCCGGCTCGGAAGGCCTTGCCTTTCCCTCCCCCTTCAAATTCAACAAGTGCGGCAACAGCGGCCTTGAGCTCAGCGAAGTCTTCCCCAAGCTCGCCGGCGTCGCCGATGAGATGTGCGTCATCCGCTCGATGTGGACCGACATCCCCGCCCACGAGCCCGCGTCGCGCTTCATGCACACCGGGTCGCTGCAGATCCCCAAGCCATCGATGGGCTCCTGGGTCGTTTACGGTCTCGGCAGCGAGAACCAGAACATGCCCGGCTTTATCTCGCTGGGCGGCAAGTCCGATTACCGGCAGGCCTCGTTCCTGCCCAGCCTCTACCAGGGCGTCAACGTCAACTACTCCGCGACGATGCCGCTGAACCAGGTTCTCCTCAACATCTACAACCCGTTCACGAACGCCGACGAACAGCGCAAGCAGCTCGACCTCGCCCGCCAGCTCAACCAGCTTCACTCCGAAAAGTTGCACAAGGAAGAACAACTCGAGGCGCGCATCGAAAGTTTCGAGATGGCCTTCAAGATGCAAACCGAGGCCACGGACGCATTCGATATCGCCAAGGAAGCCCCCGCCACCCGTCAGTTGTACGGCAACACCGACCTCGGCTCCAAGTTGCTCGTCGCCCGCCGGCTCGTAGAGCGCGGCGTGCGGTTCGTGCAAGTCTTCGACGGCGGATGGGACCACCATGCCAACGTCGAGCAGAGCATTCGCCGCAAAGCTGGCGGAATCGACCAGCCCGCCGCCGCCCTTATCAACGACTTGAAGCAGCGCGGCCTGCTCGACGATACATTGATCGTCTGGGGCGGTGAATTCGGCCGCACCGTCACCCGCGATCGCAACGGCAACGCCAACCCCGGCCGCGATCACAACGGCAAGGCCTTCTGCACCTGGCTCGCCGGCGGCGGCGTCAAGGGCGGCATGGCCTATGGCGCAACCGACGAATTCGGCGCCCGCGCCGCCGAAAACCGCGTCCATGTCCACGACCTGCACGCGACGATCCTGGCTTTGCTCGGCTTCGATCACAAGCGGTTGACCTACACCTATAACGGCCGTCCGTTCCGCCTCACCGACAACTTCGGAAACGTCGTCCAGAACGTGATCGCCTGACGCCCGCCAAGCGGCCGAACCGGGAATCAGGACGCGGGCTTTTCAGTCTGGGAAATACACAATGAGCAAGCGAATCTTTGTCATCGCCGCAATGTTGAGTGGAGTCGCCACCGGGGTGGCCGTTTCAGCGCCGACCGCGCCGACGCCGCCTGCCAAGCAACAACCGGCGCCGCTCGCCAAGGCGCCGGCGTTGACCAAGCAGCAGTCCGACTTCTTTGAGAAAAACGTCCGACCTGTGCTCGCCGCCAACTGCTACCGCTGCCACAGCGCTTCCGAGGGCAAAGTCAAAGCCGGCCTGGCGCTCGACACGCGCGAGGGCTTGCTCAAAGGCGGAGAAAACGGCCCCGTCCTCGTCCCCGGAAACGCCGAAAAGAGCAAGATGATCGTCGCGATCGGCTACAAGGACGCCGACCTTCAGATGCCTCCAAAGGGCGAGAAGCTCAGCGACAAGGAAATCGCCGATCTGACCTCGTGGGTGCGCATGGGCGCGCCCGACCCTCGCAGCGCCGCCGCCGGCGCCGCAAAGCTCACCGGCCTCAACGACAAGGCAAAGCAGCATTGGGCCTACCAGCCTGTCAAGCGCGTCGATGTGCCGCGCGCCAAGGATGCAGCCTGGGTCAAGAGCCCGATCGATGCCTTCGTGCTGGCGAAGCTCGAAAAGAGCGGCATGAAGCCCAGCCCGGCCGCTCCCAAGGAAGTGCTCATCCGCCGCGCCAACTACGACCTCATCGGCATGCCGCCGACGCCCGAAGAGGTCGAGGCCTTCGTCAACGACTCCTCGCCCAACGCCTTCGACAAAGTCGTCGACCGCCTGCTCGCGTCGCCCCACTACGGCGAGCGCTGGGGCCGCTTCTGGCTCGACAGCGCCCGCTACAGCGACACCAGCGGCGAAGAAAAGGTCAAGAAGGAAGACTATCGCTACGCCTTTGCCTGGACGTACCGCGACTACGTCATCGATGCATTCAATAAGGACAAGCCCTACGACCAGTTCCTCATGGAGCAGATCGCCGTCGACCACATGCCCGTCTCGCGGCAGGACCCCGCCCGCCTCGCGGCGCTCGGCTTCCTCACCGTCGGCAAGCGCTTCGCCAACGTCAACGACCAGATCGACGAGCGAATCGACGCGATCGCCAAGTCGACGATGGCTTTGACCGTCGCGTGCGCGCGCTGCCACGATCATAAGTTCGACCCGATCCCCACCGCCGACTACTACTCGCTGCACGGAGTCATGGCCAGCACCATCGAGCCGCACGAGAAGCCGCTCATCGGCAAGCCGACGCCCGGCCCCCAGTACGACGACTACCTCAAGCAGTTGGCGGACCTCGAGCAAAAAAACCGCGAGCTGTACTTCGATACGGTCAAGGAAAAGAGCGGCGAGTTCCGCAGCAAAGCCGACAAATACCTGCTCGTCTCGTTCTACGGCAAAAAGAACATGCGCGATGAGATCCTCGAGCGCAATAAGCTGATCAGCGAAAACAAGCTTGAGCAGGATCTCTTCCAAAAGGTGCGGCCCACGCAACAGCAGTTCTTCATCTTCGGCCCTCTGCTGACCTTCGCTCAGATTCCACCCGCCGAGTTCCACACTCGCGCCAAGGCAGTGCTCGAGCAGGTCGTGAGCGGCCACATCAACCAGAAGCCCATCGACCCAATCGTGGTCGCAACGTTCAAGGCTTGCGAGCCCTCGCAGTTTAAGAGCTTGGCCGACGTCGCCGCCATCTACGGTAAAATCTTCAAGGACATCGAGCCCAAGGCCAAGGAATACCTCGAGGCCTGCCGCCACGCCAAATCCACGACCGTCAGCGGGTTCGACCCCGGCCTCGTCGCACTGGCGAACTTTCCAACGGTCATCGAGCCGGCGCCGAAGCTCGACACCGAATACCTCAAATCGATCCTCGACACGCTGCCGATCAAGAACAACAACGCGTACTACAAGTTCCTGTTCCCCCAGATCAACGAGCTGAACCTCACGCACCCGGGCGCGCCGCCGCGGGCGATGCTCGTCGCCGACTCCAACAACCCGCACAACTCCCCGATCTTCATTCGCGGTGAAGTGCAAAACCGCGGGCCCGTCGTGCCGCGGCAGTTCCTCGAGATCGTCGCCGGCC